>JAEIOG010000051.1 GCA_016342495.1 Phycisphaerae bacterium | reverse complement strand
ATTTTTGAATTTATCCATGATTCCCTTCACGCTCACTGGACAAATCAACAATACCAATCATTGCTGTGAACGGTTACTCTTTGTTTATCTTCATTCCATACCTGAGTATCGCCTGAAGTATTAGGGGCGGCCATTTGCAGGAATGAATATTTTTGTACATGTGCAGAAAGTAAATTAAACATTTCCTGACGTTCAGGAAGGGTCGCAGCGCCAAGATGAACAACAATATTGCTGTTGGCTGCTCGAATCTGATTTAGCAGGGTCTGGCCATTGGCCTCTAATGCCGCACCCAGATCATTGGGATGAGCATCATAAATTGCTTCCATTTCTGCAATCGAATCTGCTACCGTTGTTGCCTTACCATAGGCGATATATATACCAGTTCCTGCATGGCCTCCAACAATAGTATCCAAAACTTCATCGCCATTGAGATCAGCAAAATCAACTATAGCACCATCAGTTACCGCACGAACATTCGTCGTGGTCTGGTCAGGGTTAATAAAAGTCAATGTGCCAGATGGCCCAAGGTCAGAATGTAAAGCCGGGTCAAACCAGTATGTTGTACTGCCCCAGTTAATGCCCTGAACTAAATCAAGAGTGCCGTTGAGATTTATGTCAAAGAGACGATAATATAAATTGTATGACCCCGATGCAATGACCTGATAGTCTCCAAAAGTGTCATTTCCCAGATTTTCATAAACTCGAACTTCACCAGAACGACTGCCCTGGATAATATCCAGCTTGGAATCATTATTCCAGTCGCCGATATCGAAACGAATATCAGCTAAAGCCAGGTCGTTGCCATTGGATTTTTTAATATTACCGACATAATTGAACGATGCCGCCTGGCCAGCAGTGGCGGTATTAAGATACATTCGGATTTTATTTGTACCGCTTTCAACTGCAGCAATATTTTTAATAGCATCGCCAAAGACAGCTATCGAACTGATCGATGATATATTTTGTCCATCAGCTTGAATTCTTGTACCTGCGGCAAAATCAGGATTTGTACCTGTTCCAATATTTTTATATAGCCAGATATAGCCGCCATGACTGATAAGCAGGTCATTGTCTCCATCACCTTCCCAGTCTATTGCGCGTGGAACGCGGAAACCGCTATGGCTGATGTCTGCACCACTGGCCTGAATTGCCTGGAAATCGATAAAAGTTGTTGTCCGATTTGAAGCATTCGCTTGCGGGTTGATAATGATTTGCAAATTAATCGTTGCTGTACTGAAATTGCCTTTGCCATCTTCAATAATTGCCGAAAATGTATCAGTGCCAACATAGTCGGTATCTGGCGTATAATTGAAAGTGCCATCACCGTTGTAACTTGCTGAACCGTTGGCTGGTTGGGTAAAACTTACAACCGCAAGAGCATCTTGTTCGGGGTCATAAGCCTTAAAGAAAATGCTTTCGGTTGAAAAAGTTGAATTGACAACACCAGCGGTTTCGGTATCCCAGGTCTTGGGTCCATGGTTGTCCATTAACTGATTGACCATGTTCTGATCTATAACATTATTAAAGATATGGATCTGGTCAAGTTTGCCTTGATAGTAAGTATTCTGGTTTTTAGCGATGGACTGGATAGCGGCATCAAAGTTCCCGGTAGGCCCTGTAGCTGTGGTTTCAAGAATGCCATCGACATAAATTTTCACCTGCCCATCGTTATTGTTTCGGTTAATAACAATAAAATGCCAGTAATTATCATTGATAACACTGGAACTTGCGATATTTTGATTATTAATAATCAGGCAAATCTGACCGTTGGCATTAATTGAACCCCATTTTATAATATCGCCGGCAATAATAGCAGGGCAGTTATTGTTATCGGAACTACCTGCCTGACTGGTCTTGACCCAAAATGCCACGGTTGCTGTTGCCCCCAGCGGGTCAGCGAGGTTTTCATCTAAAGAAAGATAATCATCAATGCCATCAAAGGTCAGTCCAGTAAATTGACGCCCCGAACTCCACCCCTTATAATCCATATTATTTAATGTGGCATTAGCGTTTCCTACGCCGTCATTTGCAATTAATCCATCATAATGGGTCCCAAACGCACTATCATGCCAATCTGGCCCTTCATCGAAATTCCAGTGATGTACCATCCCGACAGGTACACAAAGTCCAATTGAGGAAAAACTAAAGATCAATAGTAAAGTTAATAGCGATGCTCTTTTCTTGGGCATGTCACACTCCTTGATTGTGTTGGCGCAGAGAATTTGGTGTCTCTTTTATCCAATATTTGCTTTTAGCACTCAGGGGGATAGTGCTATATATATTTTTCGGCTAATGCGGAGGCTCGCATTAAGTTAGTTGTAAGGTACAACTGAAAAACAGCAGGGGTTGCTTTAATATTATAGCAAATATGTATCTGTGAAAGCAAGAGCTAAAATAGAAAAGCCATCTGGACGTTCCAGTATTGACTGGGTATCTTTAATTTACATTCTGTGAGGGTATTTTCTTGCCATATTGACAAAAATATATTATAAGATACGGTTCGGAAAACTATATCCGCATAAAAAATACTATAATTGTTTTGGAGATAAAAGTAATGTCTGGACATTCCCATTGGGCTGGCATCAAACATAAAAAAGCCGCTAATGATGCTAAACGTGGTAAAGTTTGGAGCAAGGTTGCTCGTTTAATTATTGTAGCCGCTAAATCTGGCGGTGGCGACCCGAGCCAGAATTTATCGCTTCGATATGCTATTGATAAAGCTAAAGAAGCCAATATGCCCAAAGATACCATCGATAAAGCTATCAAAAAGGGCACCGGCAACCTTGATGGCGTTAGTTATGAAGAGGTTCTTTATGAAGCTTATGGCTGTAATGGGGTAGCGGTTATGTGCGAAATCCTTACCGATAACCGCAATCGTACCGCTCCTGAATTACGTAAAATCTTTGAAACTAATGGTGGTGCCTTAGGCACGACCGGTTGTGTGGCGTGGATGTTCACCAAAAAAGGAACTTTTTCTATTGATGCTGCAACCGCCGAGGAAGATACCGTGATGGAAATCGCCTTAGAAGCTGGTGCCGAGGATTTCCAGCACAGCGGTGACATTTATGAAATTACTTGCGAACCCGATATTTTCGGTGATGTCAAAGCTGCATTGGAAGCAAAGGGAATTAAAATCACCATTGCTGAGCTTTGCCAGGTTCCTTCTACCACGGTTGAATTAGATGAAAAGGGTGCCCGGAAGATTTTGAAACTTATGGAAAGACTTGATGACCATGAAGATGTTCAGAATGTCTCGGCTAATTTTGATATTTCCGATGAAATTATGGATAAAATCAGCCAGGAATAATACTCTGACAACCTTGGGGCTAGCTATTTTGGCTTGCCCATAATTAATTCATGGTAATGCAGGACCCGGAGAAGGGCTCTGCCCACGATAATCATACCCTTAGGGTATATAACCGCTATGCTTTTCTGGCTCACCGGAAAATAACAACACTGGATTCTAATGATAAATTGCTGCTCTTTGCAAACCGGTTCTAATGGCAATTGCTTTTATGTTGAAACCCCTGATACCAGGCTGCTTTTCGATGCCGGTATTTCCGGACGCCAGGCCAAGCTGCGGCTGGCCGAACACCAGCGGGATATTCATGCCGTCGATGCTTTGCTGATCAGTCATCATCATCAGGATCATGTGGGCCATGCTGGGGTCTTTAATCGTGTATTTAAGATCCCGATGCATATCAGTGCTGCTTCCTGGCGAATTTGTAAGAAAAAGCTGGGCCGGATGAACAGTGTCAATTATTTTGATCCGGGCCAGACTCTGCAATTCAAAGATACCACTATCGTTACCATTGCTACCCCTCATGATGGCATGGGCTCGGTAGCTTTTATTATTTCCTATCAGGATAAAAATCTGGGCATCTTTACTGACCTGGGCCATTGTTTTGATGAACTGGGTCCCGGCATCGCCCAGCTGGATGCGGTGTTTCTGGAAAGTAATTATGACCCTATCATGCTGGCTGATGGCAGCTACCCGCCATCTTTGAAAGAACGCATCACCGGCAATGGCGGTCACATTTCCAATCAGCAGGCCTCTCAGGTCATCAAAGACTATGGCCAGCGGTTGCAATTCGTGGTATTATCGCATCTCAGCGAGCACAATAACACCCCGGAATTAGCGATTAATACCGCCCGGGAAATCCTCGGTGATGATTTAGCTATCCATGTCGGTTCCAGATCCCAGGTTTCGGCAATGTTTGAGATTATATAGTTTTTTGACCATAAGCAGCAGAATTGTACCGGGTTGGGAATCAATATATCAGTCACCGATTGGGGCCGATGCTCAACAATTGATACCGATCTGGCTTGATTTGGGCCAATCAGCGGTTAGAAACTGATTGAAACCGGGAAAAACCTCGATTACAGCGGTTAAATGCAGATTAATTGACCAGTATTGGACAATTCCCCCTCGGCAATAATCATTCTTGACTCGGCAAGGCTCATTCCCGCCTCGGCAAGGCCCATTCTTGCTTCGGCAAAGATGATTCCCACCTCGGCAAGAATCATTTTTTCCCTGGCTCAGCTCATCTTTACCCCGGCAAGAATCATTTTCTCCTTAGTAAAACCATTTATCTCCAATCCCACAGCGACCAATAAACCTATCCAGCTGCCATATCACTCCCCTGTATTCTTACTCTCTTGCTCTGATCCTCTCTTACTCTCTTTTCCCATACTTTCTGCGCAAAAAAATACCCTATGTCCAGGACACAGGGTATGAGTATTTTAAGTAAACTAAGCTTTAATTATTCATGCCCACGGTTTGATCCAGAGAACCCAGAACTTCAGCTTCAGCTTCATCCTGCAGGATGATCTGAGGTTTAAGCAGAATCAGCAGAATATTCTCATCTTTGACAATGGAACGATTGCTGAATAGTCGGCTTAGAATCGGGATAGTGCTAAGACCTGGTACACCAGCTTCTTTTTCACTTTCGCCAACCAGTTTCTGGCCACCTAAGAGTAATGTGCCGCCATCAGGAACCTTGACATAAGTCTGGATAAAGTTCTCATCGGTAATTGGCTGCTGAATGGTAACTGATTGAGTATTCTGAGGATTGATACCAGTGGTAGTGGTATTAGTGTTGTCAGTTCCAGTTGCATAAGTAAAGCTGACCATTTCACGGGTAAGATTCTGTTCGAAGTTAACCGCTAACTGGACATAGCGTTTATCAGCTGTGATAACCGGTGACACCGATAATGAAATACCTGATTCATCTTCTTCAATTTCAGGTTCATAAAGACCAACACCATAATCGGTCACAGCGGTAACTGATGCTACATATGGACGAATTGTGTTAAAGCTGATCTCAGCATATTCACCATTGAAAACAGTTACATGCGGAGCTGTTAATGCTTTATTGCGTTTGTGAGCATGGGTTGCTTTGATCAGGAAGTCGACCTGAACATTATCAAGGAATGAACCGCTTACCTGGAATGCTTCAGCTAATGCACCGCCACCTAAGGTACCAGGAACCGAAGTTACTGATGGTGGGCTGGTAAAGTCCAGAGTATTCTGGTTCACCGTTATATCAGATAAATTATCATAACCAACCGCATTGGAATTAATCAGGAAGTCAACATCCATGCCAATATCTTCCAGAAAGTTACTGGATATCTGAAGCAGACGGGCTTCAATAGATACCAGGTCGCCACGGGTTGCCCGCAACTGTTTGAGCAATGTATCAATTTGGCGATGTACTTCAGGAATCTGGAAGACACCCATAATAGTCGTGCCATAGAATTTGATTTCACCTTGTGGCTGGTCCATTGAACCCAAATTCTGAGCGTTGCCTGCTGCACCAAGTGCTCCAGCTCCAACTCCGCCTTGCTGACCAAGTCTATTATTGCCAAAATTATTATTGCCATACAACCAGGTCTCAGGAGCGATAGTTGACATAATCAGGTCTTGCAGCTGATATTGTTCATATATATTAGCTTGGCCGCCCATGCCGCCCATCATGCCGCCCATGCCGCCCATCATGCCGCCGCGACCACCCATCATGCCGCCACCCATGCCGCCCATCATGCCGCCACGACCGCCCATCATGCCGCCGCCCATGCCGCCGCGACCGCCCATCATGCCGCCACCCATGCCGAACTGAGTGTTTTGGACTCTTCCAGCTGGTTGGGTATATGAAGTAGGAACATTAACAGGTTCCATTGGGTTTGAGTATGGATTACCATTGTCATTATAATATTCTGGCACTTCATAGCGGCCATAGCCACCACCAAAGCCACCACTATTACGACCACTATTACGGCTGCTGCCACCAAAACCACTGTTACGGCTACTGCTACGGCTGCTGCCGCCGTTACGGCTATTGCCGCCCATGCCGCTATTACGGCTATTGCCGCCATAGCCACCCATGCCGCCACCCATGCCGCCCATACCGCCGCCGCCCATACTTTGGCTGGACTGGGTTAAATCTGCAACATAATAAGTCTCAAAGGTATAGCCATAGGTTTTTGATGCTATCGATACTTCTACCAGACCAAATTCATTTACTTCATATCCAAGTTTGGCATCTGCTTCACCTGATACATAAGAAAGAACCATATCTAATGCCTGAGAGATGGGCACCGTTGTTTGCGGGATTGTGACACGGGCGTCTTGTTCAATATTGGCTTCATTTCGGATTTTTGGCCATTTTGCGAAAATTGTTATTCTTTCATTTTCATTGGGAGAGCTTTTGTCTGCTATGTCACTTAGAACATAATCTAACGCTTCGCCATCATAATATAATTCCACTAAGGTGGTGTCGAGTCTTTCCAGGGTATTAGTTTGACGCTTAAGCGATTCAGCTGTGGTGTCTTTAGGAATACGGTTTTTTGTCATCTGTTCAAAATTATCTGGATAAACGACAATCTTACCTTCGGCGGGAGGGTTAGCCGCATCTCGTGCACCAGCCAGAGCATCGGCTTCATTTCTTAGACCTGTCTTACGTGCCTGGATCTGTCTGTCCTTAAAGCGAATATCCACCAAGGTATCTTTTTCATGTAGTGCATGAGCATTGGTCGGGTCTATTTCCAATAATGTTTCCAGTGTTGCGATGGCACTGTCATATTGGCCCAAACGGGTGAATTCTCTTGAACGGTTCAGCAGGCTGTTAACTTTTGCGTCACGATTGCCTTGAATTTCAGCTTCTGCTTCTAACTGAATCTTCAAAGCATTTTGCCTTTGCTGATCAATTCGCATGGATTCAGCTTTTGCTTGCTTGTTCTTAACTAAATCAAGAGTTTTGTTGGCTTCATTGCTTAGCATGACATATTTTTCATTGCCCAAAGTCTGTTTGTGACCATCAAAGTTCACAATTGCTTTAGTTATTGCTGAAATAGCGTCATCATATTTGCCAGCCTTAACATAATCGGCACTGACAATCTTAGTTGTCTGCCAATAGCTTTCGATCTGCTGGACCTGTACATTTTGTTTGGCGATGAATTCATCGATAGCTGAAGGTTTGTCTTTTTCTGCTACGACTTTTTTCTGAATGCTGAGATTGTATATTTCAGATGCTTTGCCTTCGGTTGCTTTTTGATTTTCAGGATCAATTTCCAATACATCATCATAAAGCTCGATTGCCTGAGCATATTTGCCAGCCAGATGAGCTTGGGTCGCTCGGGCCAACAGGTAGTTGATCTGTTTCAGCTCATCTTCAGTCAGTTTCTTGCTGCGTTTGAAAATATTCCAGCTGCCCGATTTCTTCACTTCTGGCTTGACTGTCTCTTTTACTTCAGCTTTCACTTCTTCCTGAGCAGCAGTCTCAACAGCAACTTCCGGTGCCTTGACTTCTTCTACTTCAGCTTTTACTGTCTCAGTAGCGACTTCAACTGCGGGTTTGGTACCGGCATCGATACTTTCCTGTAATTGCGCTATCGCTTGTTTTTGCCCTGGAGTCAGACTGCTGGAAAATTCCTGGCAGCTGCTTATTTCTTGCTGGGCAATTTCAAACAGACTGCGTTTGACGGCAACCTTGGCTGCTTCCAGATGCATTTCCACAGTTTTCTGGTCAGAACTTATTTTCTCAGCTGAGTCCGCCGCTAACGTTATTGAAGCTGAGTAGCTTAAAATAATCGTCATTAACGCAACTACAGCGCTTCTTGAAATAGCACTGATCATGTTACTAACACTGTTTTTTGAATTAGTTTGGTGACGCAAGGCAATACTCCTTCTACAAGGTTGGACTATCCCGCTGGTTTTTTTCCCCATCGCAAGGGAGGAAGGCCTTCTTTTACCGGCGGGAGGTTCTATCCGTTATTTATTATGCATACAGTCGAGCTTTTCTCTAGTAACATCTCACATAAGGTGTTGCAAAATAAGACTTTAACTTATCTTGTCAGAAAAACTCATACCCTTTGGATATAACGTTACAAAAACCTTACTTTCTTTGATGACTTAATTTTGCGGGAACTCCTGATGGTTAGCCAGGGACGCAGGTATTTGTGGTCACATCTGATCTTTCCTGTCTCTTTTAAAAATAGAAAAAACCATATCCGTTTCATGGATATTAGTGGTTGTGTCATCAACCTGTTTATCGAACACAGTTTATGTAAATTCCCTTATTGTTGCAAACAAAAAATTTTATTCTGTTGCAACTTCTCGCTGTCAAACCTTGATATAATTGTTTTAGCTTGTTATAAGTTATCGGCCCTGACTTAGAGATTGTTATAAGTGCTTGTAAGTAATGAACTTATAATAGTATTGCTTGCCTGATTTAATTTCTCTGTTTTTTTCTGATTATCAGTATATACCAAAAAAAATTACAAGCTTAACCTTACTTGCCGACATCTCTGTTGCCAATGTCCAGAGAATATCCCAGAGAATCATTGTTTTGAAGGGATAAATAAAAACTGATAGTGGCTAAACTCTGCTCAATCAGTATGACTGCGATATCTAGTACAAGCTTTCATTCCAGTAGAAACAAGGCACCCCTTGTCTCCATAACCGTCCCAAAACCAATCCAACTACTAGGCAAACTTATAACCACAAACGCTATCGCCTGGACGTAAACATACCCTCATACTAAATAAAAAAACGACACTATCTAAACCGTTTCAAGGACGCCACTCAGGCTCCAGCAGTAACTGGAACAATTCCACCTGTCTCCATCATTGGGATATGTATCGTAAGCTTCAAGCTGGCTGGTTTACTGATTAGCTGCTTGTGAGATACCTTGTTATTTTTGAAATCGCCGTTTTCAAACCAATAATCGGTCCGTAACGTTGATTTTATCAAATATTCAAGACCGCCTTAGTTGTCTCGCCAGCTATTACTTCTTTGGCCTAGCGTCCATAGCCACCACGATTGCTACGATTATTATTGTTTCTACGGTTATTACTGCTGTTGTTACGGTTCCCACCATAGCTATTTCTGCGGTTGTTTGAGCCACCGCGGTTGTTATTGTATCCGCCACCGCGGTTATTTCCCATGCCCCCTGAGTTGTTGCCGTATCCACCTTGGCCGCCATAGCCCATACCCATGCCCCCACCCCCGATATTTCGCGACTGAGTGATATCACCAACATAGAAAGTATTAAACTTGTATCCGTAGTTTTTGGGTGCTATGCTGACCTTGACTATGCCAAATTGATTGATGCTATAACCCAGACGGGCATCGGCATCACCAGAAACATAGGCCAAAACCATCTCCAGTGCATTACCAACTGGCACTTGACATTTTGGTATTACCACTCTTTTGTCTCTTTGGATATTTGCCATATTTAGAATCTTGGGCCATTCCGGGAAAATAGTTAATTTGCTGCGATCAGCTATATCAGTTAACACAAATTCCAGGGATTCTTCATCATATTCAAGTTCAATTATTTGAGTTGCCAGAATTTCGATGGCTTTGGCTTCACGTTCCATTGGCGTTAATGGCCGGTCCAATTCTTTGGTCTTTTGAGTTGTGGCTGTTAGGTTTGTCTTATTTGTCTTATCAGAAACTTTACTAACTTTACTAACTTTATTAACCTGATTAACTTTATTGACCTTGTTTGCCTGGCTATCCTGAATATATTTGAGGGCGATTTCAGCCTCATTTTTTAGTTTTTCATGCGTTTTTTCGCCTAAAATCTCTTTGTTTTTGTCAAAAATGGCAATAGATTTGTTGATTTCAGCGGTAGCCTCGTCGAATTTTTTAGCTTTTGTATAGCTTTCGCTGAGGTCTCTGCTGAGTAGCCAATAGCCTTGGATGTGACTGGATGTTATTTTTGTTTCCGCGGCAAAGGTCATCGAAACCGAAAAACAAAGAATAAACGCTATTAACATCCCCCATTTGGAGTTGCTAATGATATTTTTTAAATTGTGGTAAAACAAGATATTCTCCTTTCGTTTAAAACTACTCTAATAGAGCTGTTTTAGGGCTGGATTTGGACTTAAAAGCCAACTAAATGCATCTGTCCATATTGTTTAACTATTTAAGTCTGCACCAAATTGCACCTTAATGCAAAATAATTATATATTTTGTTAAAATAATTTTTTGCTATTCATTTCCTTTTTGATACAAAACAGGTCTGTCCAGTAGTGGCTTGTTTAGCATAAAGTGTTTTATATAAAACACTTATGTGTTAAGTTGTTCAAGTCATAATCTTTTCATGACCTTTTAATTATTATTACCCTGATTCAATTTTTTTTCAATGAAATCTTATACTAGAGTTGCTCGTTCTGTAAACTTTCGCTATGATGTCAGCACAATGGAAAAACAAAAAAATATCTTAACAATTGAAACTTCAGGCCAGATCGGTTCTGTTGCTATTTCCCAGGGCGACCAGATCCTGGCTCATACCCAGTTTTCAGGTGTAATGAAGCATACCACTGAGCTATTACCCTCTATCGATAAACTCACCAGCGATATAGGCTGGAAGCCTGCTGACATTGATTATATCTATGTTTCAGCCGGCCCGGGCAGTTTTACGGGTTTGCGTCTGGCGGTTACCACTGCTAAAACGCTGGCCTATGCCAACAATTGTCGTATCGTCCCGGTCCCCAGCATCGATGCTCAGGTGCTAAACGCTGATATTGCTATAGCTGATGGCTTCACCGATATAAAAAATGTAGCTGTTGTGCTCCATGCTGGCCGTGATATGGTTTTTGGTGGCATCTATGAAAAATCCGAAAATACTGATGGTTTTATCTCCGGCTATAAAACTATTTCCCAGCCAACGATGATTGATGTTGAAGAGTTCCTTGCCAAAGCCCCTAAACCACTATATGTTCTGGGCCTTGGCATAAAATATCATAAAGATAAATTTGAATCTTCTGAAGCGATCCTGCTCGATGAAAAATACTGGTCGCCTCAGGTTAAGTTTGTCCATAGTTGTGGCCATCTCCGTGCCGCCGCTAACCAGTTTGCTGGCAACGATGCCTTCGATGATGCCGTCAAATTCGAACCCCAATACATGCGCCGCCCCGAAGCCGAAGTCAAATGGGAAGAACTGGGCCGCAAGTAAGTTTGAAAATAAATTACCTGGGATTATTTGATATCAACAAACAGCGGTGAGCGGCAGCGACCCGCTAAATTCATTTTGTCGATATATTTACTGTGAGCAAAAATGATAAGGAAATAAAATGTCAAAGTACATTTCCAACATAACCGACCAATGGCTATATGAATCATCCCATCTTGCCAGTTATGCTGTTCATGCTGAGTATTCAAAAGGGCGAAGCTATAAGGAAGATCGGCATCTATTCAGAACATGTTTCCAGCGTGACCGCGATCGTATTATTCATTGTGCCGCTTTTCGTCGACTTGAAGCTAAGACCCAGGTGTTCATGCTCGTCGAACATGATTATTATCGCACTCGATTGACTCATACCATCGAAGTCGCCCAAATCGCCCGCACTCTTGCCCGTATCTTAAAAGTAAATGAAGACCTTGCCGAAGCTGCTGCACTGGCCCATGATCTTGGCCATCCCCCTTATGGCCATTGCGGCGAAGAAGTCCTCAACGAACTTATGCAAGGTCATGGTGGCTTTGAACATAATCTTCAATCGCTGCGAACCGTTGAATATCTCGAACATCCATACCCCAATTTCCGGGGTCTGAATCTTTCCTACGAAACTCGTGAATGTCTTGCTAAGCATGAAACCCGTTTCGACAATCCCGAACAAAACGATGAATTCGGTGATGGCAAAGGAACAATCGAAGGCCAGATAGCTGACCTGGCCGATTCTATCGCTTATAACTCCCATGACCTCGATGATGCCTTAGCTTGTGGCCTCATAACCGAACAAGACCTTGATCAGATTGAACTCTATCAGCAGATCAAAGAAACTGTCCAGAAACTATACCCCGAAGCCCATCGCCATGCCCGGCAGCTTCGCTGTGCAAAAGCTATTATCGATACTCTGGTTCGTGATGTCCTCAAGCATGCATCCGCTCAGCTAACTGAAATCAACCCCCAAAGCGTCGATGATGTCCGCAACGCTCCAGCAAAAATCGTTGGTCTTTCTACCGAGAAGCAAGCTCTTCTCAATCACCTTTCCGATTTTCTCATGCAAAATGTCTATTGCAGCACCGAAGTAATGCAGGGCCAAAAGCAGGCCAAACATGAAATTTCAGAGCTGTTCAATCTTTTCTTAACTAGCCCGGACCTAATGCCCAACCGCTACCAGAAACGCCTGGAAGAACAACCCCTCCACCGCGTAATCTGCGACTACATAGCCGGCATGACCGACCGCTACAGCCATAAACTTTTTCAGCAATTGCTAAATTAGTTTTATGACTATGGCTTTCTTCGGTTTCTTGATATGTAAATTGTGAAAGTATTTGAATCTTCGGAATAATAAATTTTCATATCTACGGTGTCGTGAGGATTTGATGTATTTGGACAAAAATTCTTGTGCCCAAAAATGAATTTGTATGAATTTCCCTCAAGTGTCTTGTTCTTTTCTTTTAAAGGAAATTTGCTGATATCTATACCACGATTTTCCCATCTTTTATGCAGTGCGGCGGTATCCCATGAATCCAGATTCATGTCAATTTTCCATCCATTTGCCTTCGAGCAAAATGCACTGAAATTTCCCTTACTAACTTTTCCATGTAATAGATAGAACGACCAGTCTGCTGCGGCACAGTAGTGGTAATTAAATGGACCTTCTGCTTGTAAGTTGCTTAGCTGGTGTTGTAAATAGGGTGGCAGATTTTCCCAGCTACGGACAGTGCCTTTGTCGACTTTTCCAAATAAAGCGGTATATGAGAAATATATAGTGATTAAAATAATTACAATAATTAAAAACCATTTTATCCATCTCACTTCATTATCCTCCATTTACTCGTATATCATTCTCATACTTCTAAAAGCAATATACTCATTTGTAACTTCTTCCGTATTTGTTTCTTCCCAGTTCAGCCAATCATCTAATGGGATTTTAATTTCATTTATGATTTCAAATAAATGAAGCTTAGCGTTTGCAGGGGCTTTCTCAATTAGATTTTCACGAGAAGACTCATCAGACACCCCCCAAATCTCAGCTAAAGGAATATAAGGTCTAAGTATTTCCGGAAGATTGTCAGGGTCTAATTCGATATACTGATTTTCTAAGCAAAATTGTGAATACGTTTCCATTCGATTTATTACTTCATTTTTTAACTCGTCAAAAAATATAACATTTTCATCAATGTCTATTTGTTTTGGGTTTTTATCTCCCAGAAAACCACCAAGTTTACTCAATTTCATAGAAATATACGGCAAGAAAACCAGTAGAAATAAATATATCCCGCAAGGTTGATCTGCACAAAGTTCATTTCCCCATTGTTGGCATATTGTCACCCCGGTTAATAAACCTAATGATAATGATATATATTTTTTGATATTATTATGTTTTAAGCAAAGGCCAATCATAAAGCATATCAGCAAATTTAATGATATGGCCCCTGAAAACCATTGGTTATCATCCAGTCCCCACAAATTAGACATCACCTTGTATTTGTATCTGACAACATTAATTTCAGGATACTTCAAAACTTCCTGCTCGGGATCTAGCAGATTGTGATAATTATCTATACCTTTGTCTGTCAGTTGAGCAATCCATTCTTCTTTGTCTTTGAAAATGTCTTCTTCTCTAGAACGTTTAGAATAAGTGATGATAAAATAATGTTTTGTACGTTTAAGGTTTCCATAAATGTATTGATTGTTAAAATTATACTGCTCAACTTCATACTTGATTATTTCATTAAAGCTACGATCCATGCTGCCATTGCCAATAAACCATTGATCCTCATGTTTTTCATAAATATAGCAATCATCGACAATTTTTAAACAATATAATCCACGTTTGCTGCTTGGTGTCCCCAGCATTATTAAAAGAATCAATATCGTAATAGTCAGGACTCTCTTTGTGAATTTATTTTTTAACCAATCAAATCGTATATCCATTTTTCAGGCTCAATCATCAATTTTCGTCAAAACCATCTCATTTCTTTACAGGTTTAATATTAATCCAACCGAGTTTAGGTTCAGGTCCAATTTTGCTGCGATATAATTTAATTAATTTATCAAGCTCAGCAACTATTTCGGAATGTTTATTATAAACATTGAATTGTTGAGATGTATCATTTTTTAAATTATAAAGCTGCCCGGGAGGCGCATCTGCTTTGATTTTCCCATTGCTAATGTCGCTATTAACTTGCCCGGTAAGTTTATGCGCCGCCGCTCCACCTAAAGTATGATCACCAATTTTAGTTCCTTGAAAACCACCTTCATTTTGAGCTGGAATATATACCCAATTGCCTTTGAGAACCAGCAGATGCTGCGGACTGTTTGGTGAAATAATCAGATATTCACGAATAGAATTTTTAGGATTTCCAATAAAGGCTTCCAATTGATTTACACTGTCAATATCATCGTTATCAGCTAGACTTTGATTTGTCAATGCAGCCAGAGTTGCCAACATGTCGATTTGGCTTATTAGCTGATCAGATTTGCTGTTAGCTTGAATTTTCCCAGGCCAGCGTGCTATCATCGGCGTGCGATGTCCTCCTTCCCATGCTCCAAATTTGAATCCGAGAAGCTCGCCATTTAAGTGATGTCCGGCTTTCCAGGCATCCTGTCCTCCATGATTAAGCATGCCGCCATTATCACTTGTGAAGATTAATAAAGTATTGTTGACTTGTCCGGTATCTTCCAGACATTGCATTATTTCGCCCACAACCCAATCAAGTTCATGGATGAAATCTCCATAGATTCCACATTCACTGGTCCCCTTAAAACGTGGTGCAGGTGTAAATGGGTGATGAATATTTGTGGTTGCCAGATACATAAAGAAGGGCTTGGTCTTATTTTGCTTTATCCACCCGATGGCCTTGTCCTTAAATTTTGTTGCAATTTCTTCATCTTTATATAATTCATGAGCTGCCCGAGCTCCGCCAATGGTAGAAGACTTGTATCCTTTAGCTGGCCAGGCCTGTGTCTCTGGTTTTTTTCCATAAACCAATGGATCTGACGGGTCCAGTCCAACAACTTGATGATTTTCGACATATACAAATGGGGGGCCGCTATTTACTTGCGGTATCCCGAAATAATAATCAAATCCCAATTCCAAAGGCCCAGGTTTTAATTCTCCATTCCAATCAGGTTCTTGCTCACCAAAGCCCAGATGCCATTTGCCGATGCAGGATGTCGCATAACCGGCTTTTTTCATAATGCTTGCTAAGGTAGGTTTTTCAGGATCAATTAACAAACCCTGACGAACAGGCGATGGCCCCCACAAATTTTTCCGGAGAGGGTAACTGCCCGTAAGCAATCCATACCGCGAAGGAGTACATACCGCCGATGCTGTATGAGCATCAGTGAACATCCTGCCTTGCTTTGCTAATTTGTCTATATTGGGTGTTTTGACTTTCGTCGCTCCATAGCAGCCAATATCGCCATAGCCCAGATCATCAGCATTAATAATTATTACATTGGGTTTCCCAATCATATTTACATGATTTGATCTATGATTGCATCCACTTATAAAAGCCCCAAAACAATAACCAGCTGTCAATTTTAAAAATTTGCGTCTTATCATTTGTAAATCCTTTACCCATTATTCACCAGGCCAGGCTACCGCTTTTCCTGTCGCCTTAACTAAAGGCATCTTCGCATCAACCTCTATCAGGTATTGCCGCAAGGCCATAGCCAATTGCTTAACTTTTTCCGGCTTATCTTTAGCTAAATTCTTACTTTCACCTATATCTTTTCGTAAATCAAATAATTCATAAGACCGATCCGCATGATAGTAAATTAATTTCCAGTCACCTTCCATTATCGCGCTGTGTGGACCGATTCCCGGTCCTGTTGGCCCCCAATTATTCGGGAAATGCCAATACAGTTTCCGGGCCTTGCGTTTGATCTTCGCTCCTTGTAGCAGTAGTGTAAAACTTTCACCATCAATTACGCCGCCAACCTGTTTATAATCTTTAACCCCGGCCAATTCCAATATTGTTGGGAAATAATCTTCAATAATCACCGGCTGAAAACACTTCGACCCTTTTTCGGTAACTCCCGGCCATTTTACAATCATAGGCACCCGCACACCCCCTTCATGGGCCGAGCCTTTACCCGAACTCAGGGGCTTATTATGTGTATGAGCCTTACCGCCACGGGCATGGGCACTTAATCCGCCATTATCTGACATGAATAATATGATTGTATTATCCAGCTGTCCGTGTTTTTCAAGATTGGCAACAATATCACCCAGTGATTTATCCATCCCTTCTATCAAAGCCGCATATCTCGCTTCGATAGGGTGCATCCCCTTATCTAAATATGCCTGTGCAAAACGGTCATCCTGCTCAATTGGAGCATGAATTGCATAATGAGCCATATACAAAAAGAATGGCTTCTCCATTTCAATTGACTCATCCACTGCCCGGTTGGCCTTGATTGTCAAAGCTTCGGTTAAAAATATATCCTGACCATGAAATTCTTCCAGCCCGGGTATATCCCATATCCGGTCACCATTGCGAAACGCTGGCGAAAAATTATGTTTACCATGATAGCTGCCCGGACCGCCTGCGGCATGGCCGGCAATATTAACATCAAAACCGATATTTAATGGCTCAGCTGCCGGTGTCCCTATCGCACCAAAATGCGCCTTGCCACAATGAATTGTACGATAGCCCGCTTCCTTCAGATACGCTGGCAATGCCTTGGCATGAACCGTATTGTTTATCCCCGCAACCGGTGAAAGTCCATTATAATTCCAATTCTTAAACTCCAGTGTTTTATGCCTGGCATCATTGGTAGCATCTTTTCTTAATGTCCAGTTTGTCACCCGATGCCGCGCTGCGTTCAAACCTGTCATCAAACTTACCCGCGTTGGCGAACAGACACAACTGGCATAAGCCCGCGTAAATTTCATCCCCTCGGCGGCCAGTTTCTCCATATTCGGCGTCTTATAAGTTTTATTAAAAGGTGTCAATTCCTTATAGAAGGGCACCGAAGTGTCTTGCCAACCCATATCATCTACCAGAAACAAAACAATATTAGGTTTCTTGATATTCTTACCATTCATCACACCAGTGCATCCCGGCATAGCTATCGCCGCAGTCGCTGCCAAACCCATTTTCAAAAATTCACGCCTGTTCATGTCAATATCCTTATAGAATTATCTCGCCAGAATCCAGTCAGATTCTTCCAAACCATCCAGCTCCAGATTAAAACTCATTTTATACAAACCGCTATGCTCTTCATAATCCACCTGCCAATAGTCATTGCCATGTACCGATTGGTCAAGCTTAACTCTTTTACCATTCACTACCCGGTACAAATTATACCCGTTGGCTTGCTTCAATCCTTCAAAACGAATCGGTACGGCACCTACTCCGCCTTTTATTGTAACCTTAACGTCCGCATTTTTACATTCTATTATAATCGGATACTTTTGCAACAGCTTTCCGCCTGCAACGGTAACTTCCAGGTCATTACCTTTTACCTCACGATAAATACTTTTCCATGAGCTGGGATTTTCAGTTAAATGCCTGCGAAAAGCATCATTTGGACCATAATAGTCATCGGCAACCCGTGGCAACGTTATCAATTCCAGATCCAACTCAATAATATCCCCTTTTTTGAAATTATTAACCCCAATCGGCCCCGACAATTCAATATCCAGATTCGCCGGATTATTCCCAAATGCCGGTGCACTTATCACTGGTTGGCTGTATACTTTGCCTCCTGCCACAACTTTATATCCTCTAATTATCAACGCTCGATACCCAGTTCCCCAATCTTTTCCCGAAGTATGCACCGCTCCCGGCAATCCAACCCACCACGGTCCATCACCATCTATCTCAACATTATCCAGGAACAGTTGTCCTCTCTTCATTTTTGCCGGAACCGTCAAATTTCCACTGCATCCATTAATATTACCATAAGCAATTTGGGGCGTTGTATATTGATTTGTTCTGCCCAGCTTAAATAGCCAAAGCTTATCAGCCTTGACATCCCGCATGAACTCATAAGTCAATTTCTGAAATACCCGATTATAATCATCCGTTCGCAAAGTTTGAATTTGTGCTGAAAACTTAATTTCCTGATTACTCCCATAATATCCATCATGTCGAACGTCTGTCAAGCAGGGCCCATGTGCCAGATAAGCGGTTTTCATGTGATTCATGAAATATTTTTTCTGCCCGGCATCGGCGATATTCAGCCAGTCCCCGCCCCAGCCGGCATCAGTCCAGCTCCATTTTTTCCCATTTTTAGCATTGCGTGTCATCAGCATTCTAATATCGGTGATAGCTACATCAACACAGCTCATATCCATATCAAAACATATCGTTTCACCCCAGCATCCAATCGCCAGCTGTTCCCATCGACCATTATTGCTGCCGATGTTTTTACCATACCCAACCAGACTCAACTGTGAATGGCTGGCGGTCGGTAATGTTCCGTAAAACCCATAAATAACCCGCAATATATAGCTGGCCTGCTTTTTTGCTGGCAACATCGTATAAGCCATCATGTAGGCACCCATCGATTGTTCATGCCAGTTCTTACTTAGCTGAACCGGAACCCCCAAAGGTCGCCCGTTCTGGTCGCAAAGAATAGGGCACAGACCCGTAATATTTGCCGGATTCCGCAATTCCAGCAAAAACGGTATATCTTTGCCATCCGCATCACTTTCTACCTTAATCTCAAAATCATCATAATTTCTTATATCTGTATAGCCGGTTGCCCATTTTCGTTGCATTCTTTCCACTTTAACAACATAACAGTTTTTCTTATTTTCAAAACTAACTGGCCAATTTCTGCCGTTGGCTTTAACTGAAATTTTAGCTTCCGGTACTTTTTCCCCAGATGTATTGCAGTTTAACGTGATATTTTTTTTCTCGCCTTTTCGCCATGTTCCCTTAATATTTTCTTCCTGCTTCCAACTGTTTAACCCCAGTTTTAGCTTCGCATCATCACAGTTGCCACCAGCTGCTACTTCCATATTAAAGGTCAAACTCCCTGGCCATGCCACCAGGTCAAGTGTTCCATCGAAATCCAGCTTTTCACCTTTATTATTTTGGAAATCAAGTTCCAGGAAATCATAATGCTGTACATACCTGCCGGCTTCCCACAATCGAGCACTACCCAGATGCCCAACGGCCTTATCTTTACCGGCCTTACAAGTCTTGGCCTGATACGCCTGCCCATCAATGATAATCTCAACAACTAATTGTCCAACAGTCAATTCATGCAGTTGCTCAATATTATCGTTCAATGCCTGTTCATAATCTCCATCACGGTTAAGTTTGCCAAATCGAACCTTACTGAAATTATCCAAATCCAGCACAAAACCATATTCACTGGTTTCAATGCAAAATAAATCTGCACTTCCATCCCCGCCATTTTTCCGCCATCCATTTTCCCAGCAACTAAAACCATATTCCCCGCTCGCCAGGCATATATCCATACCAAAACACAATAATAAAAGTATAACTAATTTTTTCATCATATTATTTAACTCTAAAGTTTTATTTCTTTTTACGTAAATTCACAATAACTTCAGCTGATATGTTTTTCCTCTTAAATTCAATCAACTGACTTACTGTCAAAGGCACATAATCCGGATCGGCAAATCGAACGCCATAATCAGCACTTACTCCATACCTTTTCAGTTCAAGCAATTCTTTCAAGCTGAAATTGTAATTTGCATCTTTCCATTTTTTTGCCTCGGTGGCACTGACCTGGTAGCGTTTAGCATAATAAATTTCGCTTAACTTCAGCTTATAACCCATTTGGTCCCAAAGCAATGCTTCGCTGGCTTTTAGCTGCCGATCTTTTGCATAAGCCAAATCCTGAACTGTTAAATCATGACCTGCCTGCCGCCATAGCTTCGCTTCATTGATGTCAAGATGTCTGCTTTTGCCATAATACAAATCCTCCAGCGTCAGTGTATATCCCGCTTCTCTCCACTGTAATGCCTCGGTGGCCTTGACGCCCTTGATCTTGGTGGCATATAATTCTTCCAGAGCAAGGTCGTGCCCCGCTTGTCGCCAAATCAATGCTTCCTTAGGGTTTAGCTCATGAGATTTGGCATAATAAAGTTGTTCAAGTGTCAGATCATATCCCGCCAGTTTCCATAATTTTGTCGTAACCGGGTCAATTTTACGACTCTTGGCATAATACAATTGCCCCAGCGACAGCATATAACCAGCTTGCTGCCAAAGCTTCGCTTGCTCTGGCTGTAATTTCCTGGCCTTGGCATAATATAACTGCTCGGTATCAAGGTCATATCTGGCATCTTTCCATTCCTGACCAGATTGCGATAATATATTCCTTTGCCTTAAATAAACCAGTTCACTTGCTTTGAAATTATAACCGTTTTCTTTCCATTTAATTATTTCGCTGAATACCACACCACCATTTACCAGCTGAACATAATTATCACCATCAAAATCATATCCCACCGCTTGAACTTTAGCAATATCTTCAACACTGGCCTTGTCAACCAATCGAAACGCCTGCCCAACCTTAAACTTAACTTCACAGTCAGCATACGCAATAAGTTTCTCAGCAGAAATATCTTTAAGTACAATCCCGCATAAATCCAAAAGCCCGGGCCTTTGCCCAAACGCTTTTTCAATTTTAACCATTTCTGCTTCATCTATTGCGATAGTCATCTTGCCATGCGATGTGGTCTCAGCTATCATGGGAATTGCCGCGTTTTTACCCATCTGCCCATCGAATAAAATTGTTCCAAGAGTCCCGCTGATTGCAAAACTGAATTTTTTGCCCGCCTTCGCTGATCCCGGCCAATCTACTTCAATCGTATCACGATTCCCCGGCAAAAAATGCTGATAACCGCAATATTCCGATTCCCCCGGCTTAATTAAACCCAGGTAAATATCATAGCGGTTAATATTTTTACTTTCATTCCATCTGGTCAAACTATAAAAATTGCGGGTAATCGTCTCCCCAGATTCAACAGTCACCCCGTCATTTTCAACCCCAATAATCGCAAATGATGGGAAATAGTAATAATAGTTAGCCGACTGCCCCGGCTTGGCTTTATTGCACCCCCCAGCTAAAACCAAAGCCGCCAACCAAATGATTATCAGAAAATTGATTTTTTTATCCATTTTTCACCTTGCCGGCTCCAAAAGCCTATTTGGAATATTCCTATTCAATAATCATCTAACAGTAACATGTTTTACTTAACCTGTAAATGATTAGAGTTAGCTAAATCAGGAAAATTGCATAAAATTTCCCTGTTTCATTCTCACAAAGGTGACAAATTCATCTCCCTTAATACTACTTCTGCCTATCCTGCTTCATCTATTTTATATTTCAAATACCCCAATATTTGTGCTATATTAAACTAAATTGATCATTTGCATTTGCACTGGGCAAAATTTGCATGATAGAAACCTTATTTTAATTCGAAAAAAATATTATGACTAACAGAAAAGCCATTACCTTATCGACCCTTATGATCTCAATAGCTATCATCCTTGTTGGCTGCAATTCCAATTCTGTCGCCAACGCCCCCAAGCCATCCAAATGGTCTCAGCGGGGCATCGAAACCCTCGATGCTATCGGACGCGATTTTACCATGAAAACAGCCGGTGCCTATTATGAAGATCAGAATAGAAAAGCGGTAGGCTTTTCCTGGAGTAATTCCATGTTGCTGTTGGCTTATGCCAAGGCAGCCCAGTTTGATAAAGCTAAATATGAAAAACCTCTGGATGAATTGATTAACCATATTTATAAATACTGGCAAATCGACAAAGGTATTGGTGGCTATGATCATCTCCCTGGCCCTAAAAAACCTGTTGAGCGATATTATGATGACAATGCCTGGCTGGCGATGGGCCTGCTTGATGCCTATGATGCCACCGGCAAAAAGCAATATCTCAAACAGGCCGAGCTTACCGTGAAATTTTGTCTAAGTGGCATGGATGATACCTTAGGTGGCGGTATATGGTGGCGTGAGTTCTGGCCGGATAAGACTAAGAAGACTAAGAACACCTGTTCGGTAGCTCCGATTGCTTATTCCTGCCTGAGAATGTATCAATGCACCAAGGAACAACTCTATCTCGATACCGCCAAAGAACTGATGGTTTGGCTGGATAAGACCCTGCTCGATAAAGATAATATCTATTGGGACGCGATTGGAATTGATGGCAAAATCGCCAAAAGAAAATGGTCATATAATACCGGTATGCCTCTGCAATGTTATGTCCTGTTATATACTCTTACTGAGCAAGAAGTTTATCTCGATAAAGCCAAAGCTATCGCCAAAGCCGCCCAGTCCCATTGGGTTGATAAGCAAACCGGTGCGATTAATTGCGAAGCCATGTTTGCCTTTACCTTAACTGAAGGATGGTGCCAGTTAGCCAAAGCCGCTAAAGAACCGCAGTGGCAGCAGCTCTCCGAAAAAGCTCTTACTTTTGTCTATACCCAATCCAAAGACCCCAACAATCGCTATCCCAAACGCTGGGACTTGAAAACAACTAAACCACTTAAAGAATACAAACCACTATTCAGCGCCCCAACCGCCCGTGCCTATTTCATCCAGGCTGATTAACCTGAATACCGTAAAAAAGTAACTCAAATGTCATCCCCGCGCAGGCGGGGATCCAGCCAGGCAAGGTTGGCCCATGCCTACGCTAAGTAATAAACATCATAAAAAAACGAGCGTCTGCTAAACTGAAATGCAGATTAAAGGCCACGGCTACCGGGCCATCGCCTCTGGCTACGCCAGATAAATACCACCCCGAACATCTGTTAAAATTAAAGCCTACCTGATTAAGGAATTATTTAAACAATGATAAACGAAATTGGATTAACGGAATTTAATGATCAAGTTTGCAGGAGGGTGCTGCAAAGTTTTTTTTTGATTTATAAATCGTTAATAAACAAAAACTTAGAGCAATAATGGCTATCTTAGTTGCCAGCTATGCCTAACTTAATTGGATTAATATCTTTGTTGGTGTTGAGTTATTTTATACCTGATTTTGCGCATAAAATGTTATTGTCGTATGCCAAAAATTATCCAGAATCAATCCAAGATGAACCTGTTTTTGAGAAAAAAACTGAGCATGAAAATGAATGAAATTTGAATTTATAATAATTGTTATCGTCCTTAGTTCGTAGGTTACCCCCTCATGAAATCAGGAAGCATTCCGCTACCTTTGGCATCTGCCCTGCAAATCTCTACTTCACAAGAATGGTTTCCCAATTGATTGTTTGAATGCAAATGGATATGTTCTCGTGAACCTTCCATATCACTATTATTACTTTGATCAAAGTCGGCAAGCCAATTTAATAGTTTGGCTAAATATCTTAGCCCATCTGGGTCTCCAATTAAACATATCGAAACTTGATTATCTCCATGGCTTTCGGGAAATATATCCAAACAACCTTCTTTTTTGGGTATATCATTATATAAGTCAATCATAAATCATCCTATGTAAGTGAGTTTTGCTAAATACTTATGCTATTGGCATATCTTCATATGCCGGCCGGGTACCCGCGGTCTAACCCAAAATCTTAATCTATCAATGGGGTGACGGTACTCTGGCGTAGCAGGTGCGACGGTGAATTCATCCCAACCATCAAATCGCCAAAACACATTCAAACAATACAGCCCACTGCCCATGCTGATAAATTCCATGAGCAAAGCGAATACCACAACCAAGCCCGCTCCTGACACCAATTGATCCCCAGTAGCATTTCAAATCATCTGCCCAATAAACCAACAAAAATACTTATGCCTTTTGCCTGGTATCCTGTGTCTTTTTCCTTTTTCTTTCCAGCCGCATCGCCGTCTTATCGGCAACCCGACGGAGCCACTGTTTTTTATCTGGGGCTATGCTATCATTCTCTAATAAATAAATCCTGAAAAACCGCATCCGGTCTGCTCGTGATATAACTTTGGTTACAGTCATATTCAACTGCACAAGATTCTTTAAACGTCGCACTCCTGGCAATACCGGATAACGAAAAGTCCGTTCATTATCAATCAGCCAAAACATGTTGGCCCCGGTCTGATCTTTTGTAATCAATAAATTACCCCAGCGCAAATCGCCATGAATAATTTTTTTTGCATGGAGTCTGCCAATATAATGTCCCAACTCTTCGATAATTGCCTGTTTTGCAAGCCGCTCTTGCCCGGCTTCCAATTTGCCAATATCATCAACATACTGATACAAATTTACCGCATCAGCGACCGCTTCGGTAACCATGAAATTATGCCCGCCACGATGGCCAATCATAATAACCTTTGGTGCTCTGAAACCATTTTCCCGCAATATTCGGTGTCCACGTAAACCACGTTTAGCTCGAGACCCATAAAAATAATTCTTCAATGGCTCAATCTTACTGCGCTGACAAAATGTCTTATGATAATATTGGCCGCCCAGAAAATCCATGCGGTAAACCTTGGCCTCAACGGAACTATGCACCCGGTGGCAACTAGCATCTTCAACCATCTGCTCCCGGCAGCAAAGCTTTACCAGCTCACTATCAGCATAGTCAGTCAACACCTCTACACGATAACCGTCATACTTAATTTTTACATAAATATCTGTCATCAAATAACCTTAAAGTTCATCAAAAAAATACCCAAAATCTAAATTTTTCATTGCAGTTTATTAACCAATTTTGGACCGACCTTCAAAACCATTTGCGCAGTTTTGCCATTTTTACCTGGTGTTTTAAAGGGAAAAAACGGTAATTTATTGTCAATTTCTGCATTTTGTGGTAGATTTTGTGCTGTTTGGTGCCTTTTGGTGCCCGAAGAAATTTCTCCAAATGCGCATTCGGTCAGCAGGTTAATTCCGGAGGATACTTGCTGGCTAAGTCCTGCACCGTATCATTGATCAATTCCGCCTGCCAGGGCAATAAATCCGAACACTGAACTATCTCATCAACAGTCGTTGGCCGATTGCGAGAAATAGCAGTTAATGCCGCTCTAGGGGCCAAAACCGAAGAATCTATCTTCAAATCATCAGCAATCTCCTGGCAACTATCTTTTAATTTCTTGAACATCTCTCCCGCTGGCCGGGGTACAAAATTGGACTTTATTGGCTGAGGGCAATCCTCGATTTTAAGCTCAAATGCATCCTTAATAGCTTTGCCCAGAGACCTGAATCTATCACCAGAACAATTACGGGGTAGTCGCGGACAATCCGCATTTTTGAGTTTAGAATAAGGTTTTTCTGATTTCCAAATCGCTAAATCTATTATTAATTGATTGCCCATGACCTTGAATGGTGGCACGTCAGTTATCTGAGCTTGTTCTTCACGCCAGAGCCAAATATTTTTCACTAATGCTAACTGCCTGGGATTAAACCACTTGATGCCTTTTATCCGCCATTGCCGATCCGGGTCTGGGTCGGGCTTATCGATTTCAACGGTAGCCATTAGTTTATCACAACATTGCTCTAACCAATGTAAACGGTTTAATTCCAACAACTTAGCGCGAAAATCGTCGGCTATGCGTTTTAAGAATCTGGTGTCATAAACTGCATATTCTACTTGCATGTCGCTTAAAGGCCGCCGCGACCAATCTGATTTTTGGCCTTTCTTGCTCATACTAAAATCGAACATATCATTTACGATTGTAGCTAAACTATAATGTTCATAGCCAAGTAATCTTGCTGCGACCATGGTATCGAAGAATGTTTTTTTAAGTTTAAAACCAAAACTGCTGCGCATCATTCGCAAATCATAATCGCCATTGTGCAGAATTAAGTCTTTTTCTGACAAGGCATTATAAAAATTATCAAATTCCAGCCCCGCAAGCGGGTCAACTATATAGTCATTACTATCAAAGGTTAACTGTAGCAGGCATACTTTATGATAATAGTGATATAAACTGTCGGCTTCAATATCGATAGCTACTTCATCATCGGTAGCAATAAGTTTGGCGGTCAGCTGATCTAAGGGTTCTTGATGGTCTATATATTGAAAATCTTGTTCTGGTTTATTCAAAGTCGTCTTTCTGATAAAAAATGAAAAGCAAAAAAAACTAAGATGTGAGTATATGCAAATGTAGTAAAAATGTCAAATATAAGCTAAAAATTACGAATATCACCAAGGTAGATAATATGACCAATATTATTATTTGAAAAATAGTCGGGGTAGGAATTCATATTTTTATTTTTGACCTTGCCGATTCATATAGACAAGCGTAAAATTAGATTGTTGGAGTACTTTTTAGTTTTAACCCATTTTTTTAGGAGACGGCAAAGATGAAAAAGCTATTATCTATTTGTTCTATCATTATTGTTTTATTGTTTGCATCTTCCTGCTGGGCATTTGAATTTGATGGAGGTGATGGCACTGCGGCCAGCCCTTATCAGATTACTAATGCAAATCAGTTGGTGTCTATTGGCTCAAATGAACAATTGCTTGATAAGCATTTTATTCTGACGGCTGACATTGACCTTGCAGGATATTCATTCACTCAGGCGGTTATTGCCCCAGATATTGATAATACCGAGGAATTTAATCAGGGGCCGGCATTTACCGGTACATTCAATGGTGATGGTTATCGAATTTTGAACCTGACAATTGATACTTTATCTGACCCAAATCAAAGTAATGACAATAATGATTTTCTGGGGCTTTTTGGGGTTGTTTCAGGTGAGGCGGCTGAAATCAAGTATCTGGCGGTTGAAAATGTAAACATTAATGGCGGACCGGGGGCGGATTATGTTGCCGGGCTGGTGGCCGGCAATGATCAGGCAAATATAAACCTCTGCTATACTACCGGCAATATCAATGCTGGCTATTATGTCGGTGGCATATGCGGTTATAATCGTCAAGGAAAAATCAACAATTGCTATTCAAAAACTAACATAGATTGCAGCAATATTGCAGGGGGGCTGTGTGGCGAAACTTATCATGGTTTTATCAGAGATTGTTATTCAACCGGATATGTTAGGGGTGCTAATGGTATTGGTGGATTTTGCGGTGTCAACACTGAAGGGCAAATTATTACCTGCAAATGGGATATTGAAACTTCTGGTATCGATTACAGCAATGGTAGCGGGGTTGGATTAACAACGGCAGAAATGTATGACTTCGAAACCTTTGCACCATATTGGATTTTTCAGAGTCCATTTGAAAACATCTGGGCGATGCCCGCCGAACCGGGTTATCCGATTCTGGCCTGGCAATCTGGTTATAAACCCAGCTATGGAGGCACTGTGGTTAATCCTTATCAGATTTCTAATGCCACCCAGTTGATATCAATTGGCTCGAATGCATCTTTGCTTGACAAGCATTATATTCTGACGGCTGATATTGATCTTGCAGGATATTCATTCACCCAGGCGGTTATTGCCCCGGATATTGATGATACCGAGATATTTAATCAGGGGCCGGCATTTACCGGTACATTCAACGGGGATGGCTATCGAATTTTGAACCTGACAATTGATACTTTATCTGATCAAGACCCAAGTAATGACGACAATGACTTTCTAGGGCTTTTTGGGGCTATTTCAGGTGAGACTGCTGAAATTAAGTATCTTGGGGTCGAAAATATTAATATTAATGGCGGGCTGGGTTCAAATTTTGTTGCCGGGCTGGTTGCCGGCAATGATCAGGCAAACATAAACCTATGCTATGCTACCGGCAATATCAAAGCGAATGAATATTCAGGAGGTTTATGCGGTTATAATCGCCAAGGGCAAATTAATAACTGTTATTCTACGGTTAACATCGATTGTAATAATATCGCAGGTGGTCTGTGTGGCACAAGTTATCATGGTTCAATCAGAGATTGTTATTCGACTGGCTTTGTTCAGGGACATAATGATATTGGTGGATTTTGCGGGATAAATTTTGAAGGGGAAATCATTAATTGTGGCTGGGATGTTGAAACTTCCGGTATCGACCATAGCGATGGTGGAGAAGGATTAACAACGGTAGAAATGTATGACTATGAAACCTTTGCCCCATATTGGATTTTTCAGGGATCATTTGAAGATATCTGGGAGATGCCTGCCGAACCGGGGTATCCAATTTTGGCCTGGCAAACCGGTGGTAGGCCTAGTCAGAGCGGCACTGCGGCAAATCCATATAAGGTAGAAAATGCTGAACATTTGATAGCTATCAATTCAAGTGCGGCACTGTTGACTAAACACTATATTCAAACAGCTGACATTGATCTTAAACAGTATAGTTTTGATAATGCGGTCATCGCCCCCGATGATACTAAATTTGCCGGAACCTATGACGGTAATGGATATAAGATATCTAATTTGAATATAAATGCGGTTGCAACATCATCTCGTGATTGGGATTACCCATTTCAAACACCAAATAGCGCTTATGCCATTGGTTTATTTGGAACTATTTCGGGTTCACAAACAGTTTTGAAAAATATTGTAATTGAAAATATTTCAGCGAGTCAATACGGTAGCAGCTATTTTAATTCAAATCTCCCTGATCATCTGCCATGTATAGGTGGATTATGTGGTTTTAATGAACAGGCGAATATCGATAGTTGCGGTGTTAGTGGTATTGTAAACCAAACCATTGCTTATGGCAGTTGTGGTGGGCTGTGTGGCTATAATTCCGGCACAATTACAAAATCATACTCTGAAGGAACTGTCTCTGGGCCGAATAAAGTTGGCGGGCTGTGTGGCGTTAATTACGAAGGAAATATCATTGATTGTTACTCTAGCTCTACTATTAAACGTTCTCTTGATGTGAGCTCCACAAGACCTAATTTGGGTGGGCTATGTGGGATTTGCCAAGAGGGATCAATTATTAAAAACTGCTATGCTGTTGGCGAAGTCCAAAATCCTCCTACATACAGCTGGGACTTCAGTTACACCGCCGGCGGATTAGTAGATGTAAGTACGGATAGTCTCATCATAAATAGTTGCTGGGATATTGAAACTAGTGGCAGGGAAACAAGCGCTGGCGGGGTTGGATTGACTACTGTGGAAATGAAGACTTATGGATTATTTGAACCTTACTGGGATTTCACTGACGATAATGGCGATGAGGCAATATGGTTTATGCCCGAAGACAGTTATCCGGTTTTGTACTGGCAGCGTGGTCAATGTTCAAAGCCACCACTGGCGGATATAAGTGGGGATTGTATTGTAGATTTATTTGATTTTTCGCTGTTGGCCAACAGCTGGCTGGAATGTGGCTATATTGATGAAAGTTTGTGCCCATAAGGCGTGATCTTTCCCAAATTAACAAAAACCTGGCAAATTTGTCAGGTTTTTTTGTTTTAAATCGACATTGGCAATTGACAAAATTGTTATAATTTAACTATAATTAAATATTGCGATAGTTTGAATTATCAAAATATATGTAATATTTTAGCCGTATGAAGCAAAGTATCACGAAGCGGCAGCGCCGTGCTAAGGCGTTATGCCATATTTCATGATGATTAAAGTAATTTCGGCGTTAAACCACAGTTTACGTTTTTTAGCTGGGCGCTACCGCTACCAGCTGTTGTCGGCTAATTAACGCCGGTTGCTCCAAGTGACTGAAATGTTACAAATATATCCAAAAAGTTATGGTTTTCCTTGAGGGGCCAGTTCCAAAGACCAGCAATACTTATCTGATGTATTGGCAAAACGGGAAATTCCAACGGTTATGAGTATATCTAATCACTTCACCATGATCAACTTACATTGAGAGGAAGAGAAAATGAAAAATGTACTTTTCCTTATATTAATATATTTCAACTTTGGTATGGCAGTGGAGATATTGGCAGATACTGCCAACGACCCCAATATTGTTGTCTTTGCTGATGAGAACCTTAAAGCTGCTATCGAAACGGAACTGGGTGTAACTGACCCGAATGTCAGCCAAATGCAACAGCTTACCAAGCTTTACGCAGATGGGCTAAATATCGTTGACATCAGCGGTATAGGCTATGCGACCAATCTGAAAGAATTATATCTATATAATAATCAAATAAGCGAACTGCCCGCGGAAATTAGCAATCTTGTTAATCTGGAAAAGTTATATTTGAATAATAATCTGCTGGGAACTATTTGTCCGGAAGTTGGTCAACTGGTCAAACTGGAATATCTTTGGCTGCATTATAATAACCTGAACTGTCTGCCAGTGAATTTTGGTGATCTGATTGAACTGCGGGAGATTTCGCTTCATCATAATATTATCACGAGAATACCGGAAGAAATAGGCAATTTAATACACTTAGAGGTGTTGTCGCTGGGACAAAATCAACTATCAAGCCTGCCCGATGGGATTACTAATCTCACCGAACTTAAAACACTTAATGCCAGCAATAATCTAATAAGGTCTCTGCCTGAACAAATCGGGAATTTGAACCAATTAAGGCAAATAAACCTCGTTGCCAACAAACTAACAAATTTACCTGAAACAATTACAAATTTACACAGTCTCGAACAATTCTGGCTGATTGGCAATCAGCTTGACAGCAAATTCTATTGCATATTAGTTCCTCAGTTAAAAGCTAGTAACCCAGAGCTTAACTTCTTTTACGATCCAGATTCTAATCCTTTGGCTGCCGACTGCACATGTGATTTACTGGATTTGGGGATTATCTCGCTAAACTGGACCAGAGCTGATTGTCAGAAGTCCAATGAATATTGCGATGGCGCAGACCTCAACCATGATGGTTTTGTAAATCTTTATGACCTGGCAATTATGAATAAGCTTTGGCTGGAGAAATGATTTGGCATGTGGGCATACCTGGAGTCGGGGAATAATTTCAAAATAGCTAAAATTTGCCATCTCGGTAATTATATTTTATACTTGTTTTGCGTATAGCCTTGTTAAGGTAAGGCCTCGATATTGCGCTGATTTTCAATATGGATCAACAAAATGCTAGACAAATAACTCAAAATGCCCTCAGGAGCAAGACCTTAGCTGCGGCAGCGGCATTAGGTTCGGGCCGTTCTTCTGGCTATACAGAGATGGCTCAGATAATGACTTTATTGCATAAACCGGATCCCAATATCCGCCGCACAGCAATCAAAGCCTTGGAAAAAATCCGTGGTCCCCAAGCCGTCACGCTGATATCCAGATGTCTAAATGACAAAACCGGTTTCATTCGCAAAGCGGCATGTAAGTCTCTGGGTAAATTGCGGGCTCATTCTGCCAAGGTCGCTCTGCTTGATTGTTTGAATGACAAAGACCCTTCGGTTTGCTGTTGCGCGGCTGAAGCGTTATTCGCTATGGGTGATAAATCTGGCCTGAATTATGTGAAAAAGCTGGTTTGTACCAAAGGCAGCCATCAATTGGAAGCTTTAGCTGTTCTTAATGAATTGGCTAATACGAAGTATAGCCTGACCGTTACTGGAATAAAAGAAGCCCAGAAATGGATTGGATACAAGCGCAATTGGCTATTTAGATTTTAAAGAAGTATCATTTCTCATCAATAATTCATAAACTACATTATCGTGATTGCATTCCCTAAAGCACCTGACTAGAATGAACATATAATCTGGTTGAATTCATTAAAACTTCCATTTAGGCAACATTAATGTTGCTATATTGGGATATTGTTACATTAATGTTGTGCTATTGAGCAAAAACGCCAAAAGCGTTCATCTTATTATTTATGTTCTAACCGCATAAGGTCTTGATTGAAATGTATTTAAGAATAAATTCAATTATTGGAGTCATGTTTTAAACTTGTTCATCGAAACAAAATCATAAAATCTCTGGCGATATTTACATTGGAGATACAATTTTGTGACTTGCTGCGATGCTCGCGACATTTTTGTAGTGAATTTATTGAAATAAAAGATGTGAAACCCGGAAAATAACAATAAAACAACACTTATGCATTTGGCACAGTTATTGCATATAGCAAAATATAATATTAAAACAAAGTCTTTGATCCATAAAGGCAAAGACAATTTTTGTAACAGGGCCACTGAATATCAGGGTACGAAACAGGAGACTAAAAAAAAGATGTGTTCAGACAATCAATCCTTATCAAACGTTTTTGGCTGCCAGGTTTTTAACGATACCGAGATGCGAGCCAGACTACCTAAAAATGTATACAAACAACTTAAAGAAACAATGATTGGCAACAATCCATTAGATCCTTCAATCGCCGATGTTGTTGCTAATGCGGTGAAAGACTGGGCTATTGAAAAAGGGGCAACCCATTACACTCACTGGTTCCATCCGATGACCGGATCGACCGCCGAAAAACATGACTCATTCATTTCGCCAACATCCGATGGTAGAATTATCATGGAATTCAGTGGAAAAGAACTCATTAAAGGTGAGCCAGATGCTTCATCATTTCCGTCAGGGGGATTGCGGGTAACATTTGAAGCGCGTGGCTATACCGCTTGGGATTGCACTTCACCGGTTTTCGTCAAAAGAGATGGCGACAACACTACAATGTTCATTCCAAGTGCATTCTGTTCATATACAGGTCAGGCGCTTGATAAGAAAACGCCTTTGTTGCGTTCAATGGATGTTATTAATAAACAGTCTTTGCGTGTGCTAAGATCTTTAGGCAATGAGACATCCAATATGGTTTATGCGACTCTGGGTGCCGAGCAGGAATATTTCCTTATTGATAGAGAATTCCATGAAAAACGTCTGGATCTGCTGTTAACCGGCAGAACTCTGCTGGGTGCGGCCTCGCCACGCGGTCAGGAAATGGCCGACCATTATTTTGGTTCACTGGATGAGAGAATCGCCTCCTATATGGCTGAAGTCAATCAGGAACTGTGGGCACTGGGAGTAACAGCTAAAACTCAGCATAATGAAGTAGCACCAGGTCAGTTTGAAATAGCTCCGGTTTTCTCGACCGTTAATGTTGCCAATGACCATAATCATCTGACAATGGAAACCTTGCAGAAGATTGCTAAACGCCATGGTTTGATATGCCTGATACACGAGAAACCATTTGCCGGTGTTAATGGCTCAGGAAAGCATCATAACTGGTCTCTGGCAACTGATGATGGCATCAACCTGCTGGATCCAGGAAGTACACCACATGAAAATATGATTTTCATGGTCTTTTTATGTGCGGTTATTAAGGCAGTCAATAACTATAGCGGTTTGCTGAGAAGTACCGTAGCGTCACCGGGAAATGACCATCGCCTTGGCGGCCACGAAGCACCTCCGGCGATCATTTCAATGTTTCTGGGCGAACAGTTAAATGATATTATCGAACAAATCAAAACGGGTGGAGTTTCATCGTCAAAGTCCAGCGGGAACTTGCAGCTTGGTGTTTCGACTCTGCCACAATTGCCCACTGATTGTTCAGACCGTAATCGTACATCGCCATTTGCCTTTACCGGCAACCGATTTGAATTTCGTATGCCCGGTTCGACGGTGTCACCAGCAGGGCCGACCTTTGTATTTAATACCATTGTGGCTGATGCATTGTCAGATATCGCTGACGAGCTGGAAAAAGCAGAAGATATCAATACTGCAACCCAAAAACTGCTTAAGAAAATCATTGCAGAAAATGAAAGAATCATTTTCAATGGCGATAACTACAGCGAAGACTGGGTCGCCGAAGCTGAAAAACGTGGTCTGCCTAATCTCAAGAAAGCACCTGAAGCTTTGAAGTATCTTACCTGCGATGATAATGTTGAATTGTTTGAAAAATTTGGCATTTTAAGCAAAGCCGAACTTGTGGCACGCCATGAAATTCTGCTGGAAACCTATAGCAAGACCATAAATATTGAGGCTCGCACTATGTTGGATATGCTCAAACGTCAAGTTCTACCGTGTGTAATGGATTATTGCGGGACCTTAGCGGCGGCGACTGAAGCTATCAAGGCATCTGGTTTGGCTGCGAAAGCTCAAAGTAAAAAACTAAATACAATAGCTGAACTTATCGACGGTCTTAGCGATGCAGTTGAGAATCTGGAAAATCAGCGAGATGAAGCCGAAGCGGTTGAAGGCACCCAATTGAATGCGGATGCATATAGCAATAAAGTTATCCCGGCGATGGCGCAGGCAAGGACTTATTGTGATAAGCTGGAAACTATTGTCGATGCGGATGTATGGCCATTGCCTACGTATGCCCAGATGATGTTTTTGAAATAATTTGAAAAAAAAGGTTTAAGTGCTAAACCTAGATTTGCCGCAATCATCTTCATGTACCCTAGATTGCGGCAAATCATCCTTATTTCTAAGGTTTGAGAAATTTTAACTTTTTTTAGTGGAAATTGCAATAGAAAGAGTAATATAATCAGGGCTAACGCATGAAATTTAATTGAAGAATTTGGAGAAATAAACAAAATGTTAAAATAGGCAACTTGCGCGAT
>JAEIOG010000050.1 GCA_016342495.1 Phycisphaerae bacterium | reverse complement strand
AAGTTGCCTATATTAACATTTGGAACTTTTTTGAGACTTTTTTCAAGAAATTTGCTCCACATGGCTAAATTGTTACGCAAAATCTAAAAGATTGATTTTACAATCAGCATTAAAGTCCCCGCTATTGACCAGTTGCTGGCAGGTAGCGGTAGAAGCACCTCGAACCAGCCGAACATAGTTATAATAGCGTTCGCCGCCTTCGCCCAGCGGCCCGCCTTCAATTTTGGTATCAAATCTAGCGGCACCAGCACCATGGAAATCTGCTCCATCCTGACCAACGGCACTTCCAAAAGCTACATACCAGGCATAATAATATTCTTGACTGTCCCCGCCGAAGTAAGCACTGGTGTTTGTCCAGAAATAGCCATAATCAATATCATAATCAGTGGCTCCAGCAGGCAGAGTGGTTATAGTGAAATAACATTCCTCTGAAACTTCTTACTTAACAATAATAACTGATTTTCAATTAAAGTCCTTTCATCCAATCTGTACAGAATACTAAGAGATCATCTATATCAACAGAACCATCACCTGTTATATCTACGCCATCACAATCACCGCAATCCTTATTTTGCCAATGCGAACACAATAAAGCAAAATCCAGCAAATCAACCACGCCATTTCCATCTAAATCGCTTAGCGAAGGATTGGCTCCACCCGGTGATGAACTTGTGATTGCCTGCCAGTTATCATCACCATCCCCTATTCGGCCATAGGAAACATCGGCAGTCTGTAAACCATAAGTAATGGAATCTATTAAAGCGTTGCCATTTGCATCACTATCAAATAATCCAATAGCCTCTCCAGATTTGCTCAGTTTGAAATTAGTATGCATAGCACCCTGATCTTCATCATTATCAGCCCAGAATAACACATAGTCCCCTGGGGCAATACTTATTCCTTCTGGTATTTGCCATTGAGTTGGCTGACTTAAATCATCAGTTAAATACATGCCACCCAGATCAACAGTCCCCTGACCAGGATTATACAATTCTATCCAGTCGGGGTATCCAGCCCCGCCATCAGGGTCTTGAATAGTAGTATCATTTTCGGCCATGAATTCATTAATGACCACCGAAGTTTGAGAAACTTCAAGCGTATAGAATTCATGTTCTGCCCGTTCTGGAGAAAATACACCCGCATTATTATTTTCCACATAAAAATAACATTGGACATTGGTATTTGCGATTGGTAATGACACGCCATAGGTCCCATCTCCTGCTGTGCCGTCATTATTATTGCCATCATCGCTCATCTGCAATTTCACAAACTTACCAGTGTTAGCATATCGATATGCCAGTGTCACAGTATTTGCATTGTTTGCATCAACATTGACTAAAACGCTACTGTTGGCTGCTGGATTGTAAGATGAAACATTAATGCTTGTGATTGTTGGAACAGTTGCTGTTAAAGCTGATTGGCTATTAAGATAAGTAACTCTTTTCCCCATCAGCTCAGCAATGCCAGTTACACCCCCTCGATTATAATCAATATTATTTACACAATCATAATATGTATAGATTTTATTTGTATCAGCTGCAACATCGGAATCGATTACACTTTGAATTTCAAGCGCCCTGGTTTTGTACCAGCCATTAGAGAAATTGTCTTTGATTATTGTTCGCATGTGAGCTATGTACATATTTTTATAGGTCGAATCGCTTAAAATGATATTCAACAATGGCCAACCACTATCTCCTTGCCTGAGCAAAGGGTCCAGATTGGAAATATCAGTTTGGCCCGGTCCTGGATGTCCACCACCAGAATCAACCTGCGTGAATCCTCCGAAAGATTCATTCAGATCCCAGAGAATTGTTGCCCATCGGTTATCATTACATTTATAAAGATAATAATTCTGCCTGGAAGGGCCGATATAGCTGTCTAAATTAACTAAAACATTATCATAGGCCAACATCCAGATAGCCTGATCAAGGTCAATAGCATTATCTAAATTTGGGGTATCATATTTAATATCATAAGTTAAAGCTATCAGATCATCCCAGTGAGCTATGTCATCTGTTTTCAATTGATAAGACCCAGAATAAAGTGATGCATCAGTGCCAAGATAATCTAAGGATGCACCAGTTCCTCCTGTTTGAGGTGACCATGTATCGCTTGGGTTACACTTAAACCTCGCATTGTCATTAGAGGAAAAATGCTCTGCAAAAAACTTTTTGTCAACAGCTTCAACATTGGTATAAAGACCATGGTATACATATGTGCTACTGCTGTAGTTATAAATATAAACTTTCATATAGTTTGCTTTTGACGCAGGCATATATTTTCGGGCAATTTCATATGAGAGAGTTTCTCTGACAAAAGAAGGATCCTTATGTACATTCGACAGTTTCAATGTTCCATAACCTTCATAGTCCTGTTCAAGCATATAATCAAGTTTTATATTAAAAGGATTTTTGGCATTGTTTGCACTATAGGAACTGTTGCCTTTGTATCTTACGCCGACTTGTTCATATTCTATGCCATTTAATGTCGCGGTACATGAAAGCCTGTCATATTCACCGTCGCTGTCACTGTCCTTCTCATATATTGCATCCAATTCGGCATCCCAGTTATCATCAGCAAATTTTAATCCTATAATATTTATCGCATCATTTTCATAAAAGTCACCCGCAAATAACGAAGTAGACAATAATGCAATTATGATTAAAAGATTTATTTTCGTACAATAAGCAATGTTTTGAACCTTCATAATAGATCTCCTTTTTCTCCGATGGTTTGAATTATATACTCATAACAATTGAGTTTTTCCATTTTGTCCGCCTTTGAGTTTATATGCTACAAGGCTTAAAAGTTGGCTCTGCCAGATAAAACTATACCCATTGGGTATATCAGCGCGCACATTTCACGTATTAAGCTTTTTATCGCTATTTAAATTATCTTAATTTGTCGTTTTTAACGACGTGGTGGGGGCCTATGCCCTGGCCCTGGCTCTCCGGGCGGGCCTTGCTGCTCCCGGTCTACTGGGGCTATCGGGCGGGTTGATTCTACCAGATTGATCAGCATATTTTTAAGTTCTTCCATTTGATCTGCGTTACAGACATCTCTTAACTGTTGAAAATGTTGGATAAGCTGAGTTTCAAACTGGCCATGTTTTATTTCGAGCTGAGCCAGCAAATTCTTTATTTTTTCCTGATCCGGTTTTGCATTGAAAATTTCATGCACTAATTCTATCTGGATATTAAGCATGTCGTCTTGCATAGGACGGATAACACTGAAATGTTTCTGTCGTATTTGCTCAAATTTATCTGATTGAATGTCAGTAAGTTGAAGCTTGTCTTCAAGAACATTTTGGCCAGCACGATTATGGCCTGGTGGTCTTTGCCCCCTAGGTGGCCTCCCCATCCAAAATGCAGTCAATGTCAAAACATTCAGTATAACCAAAGCTATTACACACCAGAATAACATTTTATTTTTTGTAAAATAATCCATTACAATCCATTCAATCTAAAAAAGACGAAAAAGTATTCTGGCCTATTGAATATTCACTTGCCAGCACACTGTTTTGATAATCGCTACTCTGATCAGTTTGGCTATTACCAGTAAAACTGACCACGCAAGCTGAAATATTCATAACTACCAGTAATATGATAATAACCGGATAAAAACTTTTGCTGCGATAGTCAACGCCCCTGGCAGTATGCATTTTGGCGATTTTACCATTTAGCATGTCTGCAAACATTGGGCTTACCTCTATATTAGTGTCATCACCAAGCCTTTGCAGTGTCAGTTCTATTTCTTTTTCAATTTTCTTATTCATTTTCATAATAAACCCTACTTTTCAGGTCTCTCATAATATTAGACGCCATCTATTTTCCTACCCTGTGGCCAATTATATATTTTTTTCAAAAATTTTCTGAAGTCTCTTTTTCAGATTTTCTCGGGCTCGATGGAGGAGCGATTCTACCGCCGATTCGCTGGTTTTCATGATCTCAGCGATGCTTTTATTGGACTGTTTATCATATTGACTCAAAATCATCGCAATTTTTTGATTTTCGGGCAATTTTGCGATCTGCTGGTACAATATCTTTCGGCGTTCTTCATCTTCCAACTGCTTACCAGGGCCAATATCTGGTTTATTCTTATGCAAAAACAGCTCTTTCAAGTCCCCAATCCGCTTTTTACGTTTTTGCTTACGAAGAAAATCCAGAGATTCATTAATAGCGATCCGAATTATCCAGGTTTTAAGCTCAGAATCCTTCTTAAAACTTTTTATTGATCGATAAACATCTAAAAAAACTTCCTGAGCAATATCTTCGGCATCTTCCTGATTTTTCACAAAACTATAGCAGCTTTTGACAACATCATGGCTGTACATCTCGATCAGTTTTTTGAATGCCTGCTGCGAACCTTTTTGTAATTCATCGATAAACATATCTTTTTTTTCGGCCAGTGAAACAGATTTAAGCTAATAAAAATCCAGTTTGATAATTATCAACTTTAGCATCATCATACATTTGTACCAACATAAATTTCGGTAATTATTTCAAAAATTATTATAAATAAGCACAAGGCAGCTTAAATAATGACGTCTAAAATTGTAGAAGTGTTGAAAAATTAATATCTAAAACTTTTAATAATAGTAAAGGCAACTTATGACTATCAAACAAATTAATGGCTGTATCGGTTGTGGCATCTGCGTGCAAACCTGCCCGACAGATGTTATTGCCCTGGATCCAAAAACCAAAAAAGCATTCATAAAATATCCTGCCGATTGCCAGATATGCCATTTGTGCCGGATGTACTGTCCGGTGGATGCTATTACTATTTCACCTGAAAAATCTATTCCTGTTATAGTTTCGTGGGGTTAAAAATGATTAAAACAAATAAAAAATGTTACCTTTTTTCGATGAGCCTGACTTTTATTGGTTTGCCGCTGTTATTATGGTCCTTAAATGACCTTCCCCAGCGAACAGCATTAAAAGATTCTATTTCAGTTTTGACAATAATAGCATTTTCCTTGATGCTGGGCCAATTTTTCCTGGCTCGCACCAGCAAGAACATTCTAAAAGATTATAATCTTACCAAAGCATTAAAAATCCATAAGCTTATCGGATACATATTTGTCCCTATCCTTTTGGCGCATCCTTTTTTAATTATATTCCCAAGATATTTTGAAGCTGGAATTGAACCCAAAGAAGCATTTATAACCTTAATTACGACCTTTGAAAGCCCTGGCGTCATCCTTGGCATCATCGCCTGGTGCCTGATGTTCATCTTAGGAGTTACCTCTCTCCTGCGCAATAAGCTTCCAATAAAATATAAAACATGGAGAGTTATCCATGGCATCCTGTCAATTATGTTTATTTTAATCGCTACCAGACATGCCATCATGCTTGGCCGCCACATGGATCGTGCCATGTCTATATGCATGAGCATTATGGCTGCAGGCGGGATCCTTCTCCTTCTCAAAACCTATATATTAAAATCCTCAAAAATCGAAGGGGGAACAAATGAATAAATCATCAGAAAACACAGATATATCCAGAAGAAAGTTTATGACCTTAGCTGGCGGTGCTGTCGGTATAGCTGCCTTAGCTTCGCTTGCAGATAATAAAAGCTGGGCCGCAAATGAATCGAATATCGATATTGATAAAATGCAATATCAGGAAAATCAGACAGATGTCCTTGTTATAGGCGGCGGGATGGCTGGATTATTTGCCGCGGTAAAAGCTCACGATGCCGGTACCAAAGTCATGCTTGTTTCCAAAGGAAGACTTGGCGCTTCAGGCCAGACACCTTTTGCCAAAGGAATTTTTGCTTATGACCCGGCCAATGCCAAAATGTCACTGGATGAATTTGTCAATGCAGTATCGCGCTCAGCCTTAGGAACAAACAACCCAGTTTATACAAAACAGATGGCCGAACATTCCCTTGCCAGAGTCAATGAGCTCCGACAATGGGGCTTCTTTGATTCTCCTTTATATTACAACTCTTTTAATAAACCTATTAAACAACGCAATATCCCGATACAGGAAAGAATTGTTATTACTCACTTGATCAAAGAAAATGGCAAAATTGCCGGTGCGGCAGGCTTTAGTCTGGACCAGGAAAAAATACATATTTACAAAGCCAAAAGTGTAATTCTTTGTACCGGAGCCGGCGGTTTTAAACCAAATGGTTTCCCCATCTGTGACCTGACCCATGATGGGACCATTATGGCATATAACATTGGAGCCAAAGTCACCGGTAAAGAATGGAACGATGGCCACCCCGGACAAATGACAAACCCCGCAGCCTGCTTTGATGGATGGCACGGTATGTTTGAAAGAAAACCTGACACAACCGGTATTGGAATACGCCATGATTTAGGTGTTGACCAAAATTATTCATCTTATATCAATGGCAATCCTGGCTCAACCCAAAACGGCAATACTGAGATGGGCCCCGGCCTAAGACCACAAAATCATTCTTCAGGTGGCCCATATCGCCCCATAGAATTCCAGGAATCCGGCCCTCCCGGAGGCAGACCCGGTGGCGAATCTGGTAATCGCCCCGGCGGTGATAGACCTGGCCCTGGAAATAACTTTGGCCCCCCCGCTGGTGCCCCTGACATGGATTTCCCTCCTCCAGGTGATCGTCCCGATGGTAATAGCCCTGCCGGCTTTGGCCCTCCCGACCAGGGTAGACACCCAAATAATAGATCAGATGACAAACACCCCGGCAAAGGAGGCCACCCAGGTCCCCGTGGAATATCCGTCGGAGGTTCTTCCGCAGGTATGGCTATCCATAAATCTGAAGGACTTGTGCCAATTAATGAAAAATGCGAATCAAACATACCTGGGCTATACGCTGCAGGCGATGCATTAGGATCTTATATGGCCGGAGCTATTTACACCCAGATAGGTTCTTCACTGGCAGGCTCTGCCGTCCAAGGCGCAATTGCCGCTGAGGCTGCTGCTGAATATTGTAAAACCATCGAAATGCCAGTAATCACAAAAGCTAAAATCAGTAAAGTGCAGGAGGAAATCCTTGCCCCTTTAAAAAGACAAATTGGCTATGGCCCTGCCTGGGTTACTCAAACTCTCCAGGGTATTATGATTCCAAATTTCATATTATATATAAAGAAAGAGAATCTCTTAAAAGCCGCTCTGGCTTATATTGAAGAACTACGAGACCACCACATGCCACTGCTTAGGGCTGCTGACATGCACGAACTCAGGCTGGCTCATGAGACAGCTAATATGATTATAAGTGCTGAGATGAAACTTAAAGCATCTATTATGCGGAAAGAAAGCCGATGCAGCCACTATCGTCTGGATTATCCAGATATCGATGATAATAACTGGTTCGCATGGATTAATATCTTCAAAGGTGATGATGGAACCATGAAATTTGAAAAGCAGGCTTTTGGCAGTTGGCCAATATCATAATATAAGGTATCTCTAATAATTTGAAGATAGCAATTATACAACCTCCTGGTCAATAACTAATTGCTCAGGAGGTTGTTTTATTATTATCATCAGAAATCTGTCTATGCCTTTGAGTTAAGGGTATCTCTAATAATTGCTTTCGTAGCGAGAACGAAAGATTTTGTTTGCTGGCAAGGAACAAAGAATCGTGCATATTTGTAGATATTCGCGGTTTTTTGTTCCGCAGTCCAACAGACAAAAGATTCGTTCGCAGTAGAAATTGAATTTTTAGAGGTTCCCTTAAACGATATCCGGAACTACAAAATTCTTACGATATTCAGGTTTCAGCATACCATTGGCTTCTTCATCATTTATGAACTTCTGCGTCACAGGATCAAAATCAAGCGAACGACCAAGTCGATAGGAAATATTCCCCAAATGTATCAAAGCACAAGTATAAAAACCTTCTTCTACACCTTTATTAAAATTTTTAGGATCATTCTTGCGGATTGCATCGATAAAAGCGGCATAATGATTGGCATGGCCTTTACCGGAAGCACCAGGTTCTCGCGTTTGCCCCATATAAGCCTGCCAGGTTTGGACATCTTTTGCCAGGTAACCTTTGGAGCCATAAAAAAGATTACCAATGGTATTATCTGCACTGGTCATATACCCGGTGGGGTCTTTTGGCGCTGATTTCATCCATTTATGGTCTTCGCGATTAGAGATCCAATGCCTGGTTTCAAACTGCAATATTTTTTTCTTATCACCAGCAGCTTCTTTATTATCAAATTCAAACATAGCCATCAATGTATTAGGAGTATCCTGGTCATCATCAAACATGAAATGTCCACCCATGGTAGCGATTTTAGTGGGCAGTTTGACATTCAAGCCCCAGCGAGCAATATCCATCTCATGAATACCCTGGTTTCCCATATCGCCATTGCCATAATCCCAATTCCAGTGCCAGTTATAATGGAAACGGTTTTTCGAGAAAGGACGTTTTTTAGCCGGGCCTAACCATAGATCATAATTGACGCCTTTGGGCACAGGTGAATCAGGGGTATGGCCGATGGTATTACGCCACTTGTAGCACAAGCCCTTGGCCATATAAACTTCACCGAGTCCGCCATCATGCAGGAATTCAGCCATGCTCTGCGCACATGGATTACTGCGTTGTTCGGCACCATCCTGGACGATTACCTTATATTTTTTTGAGGCCTCGATGAGTTTTTGGCCTTCGAAAAAATTATGACAACATGGTTTTTCCACCGTAACATGCTTGCCGGCCTGAATCGACCAGATTGCCGCAAGTGAATGCCAGTGATTTGGAGTTACAATCGCGACAGCATCAATATCTTTATCTTCGAGAAGTTTTCGAATATCAATATAGAGTTTGGGCCTGGGCAGGTTTTTCTTTACAAAGTGTTTTTCAACTATTTCAGCAAAAAGATTTTCATCCACATCGCAAAGAGCATTAACTTCTACATTCGGCAAAGCCTGATAAGCGGCGATATGGTTTTGGCCCATACCACGTATTCCAACAACAGCAACCCGGATTTTATCATTGGCCCCTGCCCAGGTTGGGCTGGTTCCCCATAATGCACCAGTGGTAGCGATACCAGCAGAATATTTAATAAAACTTCTTCGTGTCACATTTGTTTCCATAATATTATTTCCTTATTTTAGACTAATAATCAGTATTATTTACAACTCTTTGATTTTAATATTTCTAAAGTGAATTTTACTACCATGGTCCTGCAGCAGAATATGGCCTTCTGTTGCCAGTCCAAAATCCTCATAAATATTTAATTTACATTGGCTAACCCGTTTTTTAAAATCATGGCTGCCTCTTTCATATTCAACAACTTTAACGCCATTGAGCCAATGCTCCACATGTTTGCCTTTGCTGATGATTTTGCAGTGATTATATTCACCGAGCGGTTTTAGCTTTTTGTTGACAGGTTTATATAAATTATACAGGCTGCCTACTGTATAATAATCACCAGGTTTCATCTGCCCCTGAACCATCCAGGGATGGTTGGCATCATCAAGAATCTGGAATTCCGGGCCTATTCCATGTTTGTTGTTGTCAGATAACCCTTCGAGCACAAAATACTTCACGCCGCTGTTGCCGCCTCTGGTCAACATTTTCCATTCAAACTTCAGTTCAAAATCACTGTATTTTTTAACTGTAATAATATCACCGCCATTAGTAGATTCTCCGCCATCAACAGCATCAATCGCCAACTGGCCATTTGTGATTTTCCAGCCTGACTTGGGGAAGGTATTTTGATTAATGCCCCGCCAGCCTTTGGTTGTTTTGCCATCAAAAAGCAACTCCCAGCCTTCTATGATCTCTTTGTCAGAAAGAGTATTCATTTTTACATCATCATTTTTATTGTAATTTAATGAATTAAGAATACCATTGAGGTAACCAATGGTTTGGGCGGTGGATATTTCAGGTTCTTTCATGTCATACCAGAGTTCTGTATTTACATTGCCGCTATAGCCAATATCGATAAGTGCCTGTAAAATCTCATGAAAATCAATAATACCATAGCCTGCCAGAGTAGCTTTGCCATCAGCTGAAGCTGATGTACTGTCCCAGACATGTATATCAAGAACTCTATCAGCATATTTTCTGATAGCTTCAGCAGGATCATGATTCAGGCGTACAGTATGACCAACATCAATACATAAACCCAGTCTTTTATCCCGGCCTTCTAAAAGTTTATAAATGCTTTCCGGGCTGGGATAAAGCATAGTCCAGACACCGTGATTATGGATAGCCACTTTAATATCATATTCTTTTATTTTCTTCTCGACCAGGTCTATCATCTCCTCTTTAGGAACACCAATGATCATTTTGGTGCCAACCTTCCTGGCATATTCAAATGCATTATTAACCTCATTTTCAGTGTTCATATAAACAACACCAACAGAACCGATGGCTATACCTGCCTTATTTATTTTCTGCTTAATTGAGTTTAACTTAGCATCATCACAATCAAATGACAAATGACATGATTTAACTGACAAAACTTTTAGATCAAGTTTTTGTGCTGTCTGGAGAAGTTCATCTAATGATCTTTGACAAAAAGAATATGTTGCAATACCAAACTGGAATCTGGCATCAGGATTAGGATTGGTCTTTTGCAGAACAGCAGCGATACAGGGCATAGCCATACCTATAAGCATCATAATTCCAATAAAAAATAATAATTTCTTTCGCTTCATGTCTTTCTCCATATTAAATAGTTTCGAGTCAGTTATTCATTAATTATCGACAACATGCTTCATTTTTTCAAATTTTTCCAGCATTGCCATAATATTTGCAGTTGGCACATCATCCTGAATATTATGTACTGTCCCAAAAATAAAACCTTCCGGACCAATAGTTTTTATACGTTGCTGAACATCATCACCAACATCCTCAGGCCCACAATGTGGCAATATATGCTGAGTATTAACACCTCCGCCCCAAAAAGCAAGATCTTTGCCAAATTCACTTTTGATTTTTTCAGCATCCATTCCTTTTGCTGTTAATTGCAAGGGATTAAGCACTTGCACTCCAATTTCAATAAAATCCCCAAGAATATCATAAATCGCCCCATCAGAATGAAACCAGATAAAAAATGGCTCAGGAAATTCCTGATTTTGTGCGTCAAAAAGCATTTTGTGACGTGGCTTTATCAACTGCCGATACATCTTCTGCGACATCAAAAGAGATTCCTGCCCAGCTACATCATCGGCTTCCCGGATAAACTGAACATATTGGCCAACAGCCTTAGCTGCCACCTTATAATACTTGATTTTTATTTCAACCAGTTTATCCAGCAAAGCACATGCCAAATCAGGATTCAGAGCCAAATCCATATAAAACTGCTCGGTTCCCCGCAAACGGCATGACATCTCAAATATCCCCGAACAGATAGACTCCAGAATAACAGCATACCCCTGCTGATGATATTGTTTTGCCTGATCAACAACGCCATCAAACAATTTCGGATCTGTTGGATCAGGCCAGGGGAATTCTTCAATCTCTTTTTCTGTTATTTCCCCGCCCAAAGGAGCATTGCTATGATGAAAATACAACACTCCTTCTTCTTTAATCCATTTCAAACCCCATTCATCAGTAAAACACTGAACCCCATCAATAATTTCTATCGCGGGATTTTTACGAATGACATTTGGTGCAATCCCGCGAATATCAACTTTGATTAATTCAGCCATCTGGTCATCAACTACCGCTAACTGCTGAACAACATCAAACAGCTGTGGCTCGATACCGACTGCGCCCATCGCCTTTGCCAACCCACAATAGGCATTCTTTGTGATTCCTGTCGTATAAGAAGCACCAATATCCAGTGGAATGCGATCCACCTTTTGATGTGTCACAGCTCTTATCACTCGTTCCAATGAAGTTAATTCAGTCATAAAGCCCTTTGGTGATAATTTTTTGTTTTAATAAATCAATTGCATTGATTCGCATTCTGCAAAATTGAATTTCAACAAATACCTGCACGCAAAACCTAAACATAAAAGCTCCTATTTAGATTTATGTTAGTTTGCTCTTGAATTAAATACCATTATAATACATAATTAAACAATTAATAGAGCGAATTTTGTGATAAAGATTGGATTATTGTGACTGAAATTACGAGAAATTGGTGGGGGTGGTGGCGACCATCGGAATCCCCTTCGGTGCCGGTTCCCCTTGGAGCTCGTTCTGTTGGACAGGCAAATTTCAATTCTGGCTGGAAACACAATACCGGAATAATTCACTGGGTCAACATTTACTGGGGATTACAAGGACAGGTTCAATTTTTGGCTGATGGTGTTTTATTATCAGTCCTGGCCGACCATTTTGTAGTTTTGCCCCCTGAAACACATATTACCGGAGTACCAGTTCCACAAGCAGGTAATTATCGATGGCTGACTCTTGATGGGCCAATGGCATGGGAGCTGATCTGTACTTTGAATTTAGATAAACCTCCTTTGCGTTGGGCAGGAAAATGCCCTGTAGAATTATTCGACCAGCTTGAAAATGAAATCCAAGGTTTTATGTATGGAAGTGAATATCACGCTAGCACCATCGCCTATGAAATTCTTGTTCAGGCAGCACAGGCAACACCTCAACATGATGATAAATCTTTAAATAACATTGTCAAGCAGGCCAGAGATTTGTTGGAACAGCAATATACTGACCCCCAATGCAATGTAAATAAACTAGCTGGACAGTTAAAAACCCATCGTTCACAGCTAAGTCGCCTTTTTCGTAAAGCTGCGGGGATGTCCCCTTCGGAGTATCTACAGCGTTTGCGTCTGCGTAAGGCCCTGTCTCTTCTTCATCATAGCGATATGTCAATCAGCGAAATCGCATTTGCCTGTGGCTATTCCGACCCTGCCTACTTTTCAAGACGAATTACACAAGAAATGGGACGATGCCCAAATGAGTTTCGTAAATCCCTTTAAATCAAGGGGATCTCTAATAATTGCTTTCGTAACGAGAACGGAAAATTTTGTTTGCTGGCTATGTATTTCATGACACATTTTCTTTTTTTAGACCTTATTCCAAAGAATAAACGTGAGCGAGTTTATTTGGTGGCACCCCTAAAGCCATATTCAATATCCACTTAGCAAATGACTCGTGCTTAAAATTGGTCTTCCGGGCTTGTAGTCAACAATAGCCATAAAAAAATCTGGCTTGATCTGTGATAATCAATTCCAAATTGACAATTTCAAAACAAACAATTAAAAACCAATTGCATCAAAACAGGCCTTGCCAGCTAAAAAATCCACAAATCCATTAAAACAATCGTTGGCTATTGCCCAATCAAATCCGCGAAAATCCGCCAGATCCGTCAAAATCCGTGTGCTATTCTTATATTTTTACCCTGCCACTAAAAAATCTCACTCACGAATAAACACATATCCAAAATATAAATTGTAAATCACATTTTTTTCTCCTAAAATACCTCTCATGAGCACCATCGAAAACACAATTATCCACGGCGACTGTATCTCCATATTAGAAAAACAGTTAAAACAAAATAACGGCGAACCTTTTATCGATCTGGTTTTTGCCGATCCCCCTTTTAATATTGGCTACAGCTACGATAAATACAAAGACAACCTCGATTACGACAACTATGTATCATGGACCAATGACTGGATGACCGCGTGCACCGCCGCCTTAAAAGATAATGGCTCGTTCTGGATAGCTATTGGCGACGAATATGCCGCCGAAATCAAAATAACTGCCCGCAAATTGGGACTGACAATGCGAAACTGGATTATCTGGTATTACACCTTTGGCCAAAATACCAAAGCCAAATTCTCCCGCAGCCATACCCATATCTTCTATTTCGCCAAAAATGATAAGTCACTTACTTTCAATGACTTAGAAGTAAGAGTCCCCTCTGCCCGCCAAACAACCTATGCCGATAAACGTGCCGATGGCCGTGGCAAAATCCCCGATGATACCTGGATCATCCGCCCTCAGGCCATCCCCGATGCCTTCCTGGATTCTGAAGATACCTGGCATATCCCCCGCGTCTGTGGCACCTTCAAAGAACGAAAAGGCTTTCATGGCTGCCAAATGCCCGAAAAACTTCTCGGAAGAATCATAAAAGTCGCTTCCAATCCCGAAGATCTGGTTTTCGATCCATTTTCTGGTTCCGGCACAACAGTTGCGGTTGCAAAAACTCTAAATAGACGCTATTTGGCTACCGATATCTCCGAAAATTATGTCCAACAGGGCCTCGCCCGACTTGAATCTACCCAAAATATCGACCTTACCGACACTGTTGCCTATAATCCACCGGGCGTTCAAACTCCAATACGCAAACGTAAAACCAAAAAAACTAAGACAGCGCCAACAACTTCATTATTCGACAATGAAGAATGAGTCCTTGTATACGTGTGCGAGAATATTATTTGGCAAAAAAATAAAGATAGCCCTTGTAGAGACAAGGCATGCCTTGTCTCAGCACATATTCCACCATAAGCTTTTATTTATCGCACCCGCAGTGGTTTATTGGCTTGGTGTTGCCAATTAATGCCAGAAATAATTCTTATACACCTTATATACCAATAATTTATGAGAAACTCCTTCATACAACTAATGATGATTCTCATCGCTGGTATTACCATAGGCTGGGCTATATCAAAATATAATGCCAACCCATTGATTCCTCCACCACAAAATAACATAAACACCTCAGTTAAAACAGTTTACAGCGAAATAGAATCTTACCCCATCCCCATAACCGATGGCTTTGCCAAAGCCCCATCCCTGCCCGGGCCAACCTCTGCTCATTCCGCCACCGTCATGGATAATGGTGAAATTGTCGTAATCGGTGGCTATGCCAAAATGTTCGACAAAGTCCCAATCGCTTCCACCGGCATACGTATTTTCAACCCGGAAAAATCTCAATGGCGAACTCTTGGCTCTACGCTGATTAATGGCCGCTTCCTCCATTCGGCCCTTAAACTTCCCAATAACAAAATTCTTATCGCCGGTGGAAAAGGCCAACACGGTAAAAACCTCAAAACAATGGAGTTATACGATTATAACACCGGTAAGGTAACGACCCTTCCAGATTTGCCCAACCCAGTTTTCAGTCCCGGGCTAAACCTTTTAAATAACAATGAAGTTTTAATCACCGGTGGTTCCCGCCAGGCAACTATCTTAAGCTGGAACCCAGCAGGAAAATACACTACCCGGCCCACCAAAAACCAAACCAATTCCCGCCATATCAACCATGACACTATTAATCTCCCCAATGGCCAGGTACTGATAATTGCCGGAAGAAGCACAGCAATCGAACTTTTCAACCCAGAAAATGAAGTTTTTACCCAAAAAAAGACTCGATTACCCAATGTTTTTGATGATTTATCAGTTTCCTTACTCAATAACGGCAAAATCTTAATAGCCGGCGCCCAACTTCTTTCTTCAGGCCGCTGCATCGACAAAACCTGGCTTTATGATTATCAATCAGACATCTTAACCGAAGGGCCAACACTCAAACCCACCAGCGATGGCAAAACTCTTCCGGGCCTTTCTGATTTAGCCGCCGTTGATATTTTCGCTAATGATCCAAATAGAAAAGGTACCATTATCCTATTAGCTGGCGGGGAATATGACCCCGGCAATAATAATCAAAACGATACCGTGCTGGATTCAGCCTGGCTATATTATTCCGACTCAAACACCCTGGTCAACATTGGCCCCATGCCCACCGGCCATGACGATTTCTCAGCCGTACCATTACCACCTACCCAAAAATATCAACGCATCATGCTAATCTCTGGCTATAACTACACCGATACCATCCAGGGCAACTGCCATATCTATTATTATACCCATTAATTCAAACTACAAATACCATCATACGATTGTTTCAATACAACCACAAGCGCCAGCGCGTGGACAACAAAAACACATTCAGCGTCTGCAACCCAAATAACACAAGCCAATTCCACACCCCTACCTCATGCCTGTTCTTACATTTCCCCCTGTCATTTTGACAGGAACCCAAGGGCACTTCACACCCTCAAATCGACATAAAAACACTAAAAAACACCAAAAATTACCATTTTTTTACCTAACTCAATTTTAATCTTCAGACCGACAAAACAATTAAAGGTTTGCCAGATACCAAAAATTACTGTACATTTCCATCCCCTTGACATATTATACCCCCATGATTGCAACAATAATAAACGCTTTAGCTGTACTGATTGGCTCTTTTATCGGACTATTCCTCAAGGGCAAAATCCATGATAAATATGAAACAACAGTTTTCAATGCATTGGGTATTTTTACTTTATTCATTGGCATATCTATGGCTCAAAATGAATGTAATCCTCTATATATGGTGCTTTCGCTGGTAATCGGTGGCCTTTTAGGCACATACCTGAAAATCGAAGATAGAATCCTTGGTTTTGGTGGCTGGATGAAAACTAAACTGCCCGGGTCCATGGGACAGGGCCAGTTCGCCGAAGGCTTTCTCGATGCCACAGTACTTTTCTGCGTCGGGGCCATGACCATCGTTGGCTCCTTCAAAGCCGGCATCGACAAGGATTATCAGCTTCTATATCTCAAATCTGTTATGGACGGCTCTGTCGCTATCTTGCTTACCGCCGTTATGGGCTGGGGCGTGGCATTTTCCGCTGTCTCAATTTTGATCATCCAGGGAGCTTTAACTTTAGCCTCTGGCACTGTCTCTCCCTATGTCGATCAACCCATGATCGATGCCGTCTCCGCTGTTGGTGGCCTGCTCATTATTATGATTGGTATCAATCTCCTAAAACTAAAAAAAATCCAAACCGCAAACTTCACCCCCGCTCTTATCCTAATTATCCTCTTCCAACTAGCCAACCCTTGGCTGGCCCGGTTCACCGAATAGTAAAATTATATATAATTTATAAAAATATTATATATTTTAAATCATTATTACACAATAGTTTATATTAAATTAGTACAAATATTACTAAAGTGCATATTTGACATAAATGATATATAATATATACTTTACTTATAGGTTATTAACAATCTGTTTCACATTTAATACAGGTATCTAAAGAAGATGGAAAATTTTAGTATTAGTCATGCAAGGTCCATGTTGGGAGAATTGCTCAACCGGGTAAGAATTGGTGGCCAAAGGATAGTCCTTTCATCTCATGGAAAGGACGTTGGTGCCATTATTTCAATGGAAGAACTTAAAATCCTTCAATTGCTGGAAGATCAAATGGACATCGCTGCTCACAAAAAAGCAATGAATGAACCTGAGGGCTTTATATCAGCCGAAGATTTTTTTAATCAAACCAACGAATGAAAAAGGTTTTTGCTTGTGCAGGGAAACTATAAGATTGAAATTCATCGCAATGTTGCCAAAACATTCAAAACTTTAGATAACAAACTAAAGTCACAAATCAAAAAGGCAATTTTGGCATTAGCTTTTAATCCAAGACCAGATAGCTGTGAATCATTAAAAGGCTATCCAAATCTATATCGAATTCGTGTCCGTGATTACCGCATAGTATATGAAATCAAAGATGATAAGTTATTAGTTACCGTTGTTGAAGTTGATAGCCGTGGTGGAATATACGATCAGCTCAAACGCCGCCGTCTATAATATTGCTATTTTTTCTTCAAACTCCCGATTATTCCGTCCAAACTTTGCCATTTCAGCAGATTTATATTATAGGAAAATCGGAATATTTGTTTATCAGGAGCTCAAATGCAATCACAACATAAAGTCACCCGTCGTAATTTTCTTAAATCATGCAGTTTTGCAGCAGGTGCTTTTGCCCTGACTTCTTCAGCGGTCAATGGTCAGGTTCAAATTGCCAATTCAAATGCCAAAGTCCGACTGGGCCGGAAGTTACCTAATGTCATTCATATTCTTGCCGACGATCTGGGCTATGGCGATTTGGGTTGCTATGGCCAAAAGAAAATCAAAACCCCAAATATCGATAAATTAGCCGCTGAGGGCATGAAATTTACTCAACACTATGCCGGCAACACCGTTTGCGCTCCTTCCCGCTGTGTTTTGCTAACCGGTTTGCATTCTGGCCATAGCTTTATTCGTGATAATTATGAAATTAATGGCTATCAACTAGCCCTACCTGCTGGCACCAAAACCGTTGGGCACCTCTTTCAGGATGCTGGCTATAAAACCTGCTGTATCGGAAAATGGGGTTTGGGTGGTCCAGACTCCACCGGCACTCCTGCCAAAATGGGCTTTCAACATTTCTTTGGCTACCTCGGCCAGGTTCAGGCTCATAGTTATTACCCCGATCATCTCTGGCGCAATAGCGACCAGATCCCACTGGGTGGAACGGTATACAGTCATGACCTGATGACCAAAGAAGCTCTATGGTTTATTAATAAGTATAAAGATCAACCATTTTTTCTGCATATTCCATATACCATCCCGCATACCAAATTTCAAGTCCCGGAATTAGGTGAATATGCCAACACAGATTGGGCGTCAGACCATAAAATTCAGGCCGCCATGATTTCCAGAATGGACCGTGACATTGGGACCATTATGGAGTTACTCAAAAAACAAAATATTGATAATGACACAATTGTGATCTTCACCAGCGACAATGGCCCCCATGCCCAAAGCGGAACAGGCACATTTTTCGATGCCAACGGCCCATTACGTGGAATCAAACGCGATCTTTACGAAGGCGGAATCCGCGATCCATTTGTAATTCGATGGCCAGGAAAAGTCAAACCTGGTGTTACCACAGACCATATTTCGACTTTCTGGGACTTTTTACCCACTTGTGCCGATCTTTTGGGCGTTAAATGCCCCAAAGTCAAATGGTCCGATGGCACCGAACAAGACACCGATGGCATATCATATCTGCCTACAATTCTGGGCAAATCCGGCCAAAAACAGCATGAATATCTATACTGGGAATTCAAAGCCCGCAAAACACAGGCAGTTAGACAGGGAAAATGGAAACTGGTTCGCAAAAGCGTCAATACTGAAAATCCAATTTCTGAACTTTACGATCTTGATGCCGACCTTGGTGAGTCCAATAATATAGCATCAGCTAATCCAGCCAAAGTCGCTGAACTGGAACAAATCGCCAGCAATGCCCATATATTGAACCCATATTTTAAGATTCTTTACGGAGAATAAACAATACAACTAATGCTTTCCCAGTTTTAATTGCCGCCTGGGGACTGCCCTGCCTGCATTGGTACGCCCATATTTAGTCTGGTTTTCTTGCATAAATCACCGAAAATGACACTAAAGTCGAATTTGATATTTTTTACTTCACATTTGCCAGCTTTGTATTATAATGTTTTGATAACTATGGGGCAAATGCCACTGACCTAAGTGAAAGCTCGCCCCTCCTGCACCGCATAAAAAAAGTATGCGAAAACCTGCCAAAAATCCTGCTTTTACTCGCCATTATTGCCGAAAAGTAAAATATATGTATTATTAGCGACCAAAATAAGATATATTTAGGTTGCTAATAATTTAGCAAACAAAGGCATACGTTAAATTATGATTAAATTTGATATATTCAGTGACGGTCTTGTCGCAAGCGAACTTGACCTGCAAGGTGCTTACCTGTTTGGACAGGATGAAGTCCCGGTACGTACACAACTGGAATATACCGAAGGCCAGCTTTTGGGTAATCGTCATGGCGACACAGCTATTGGCTTGAAAACCCTTTGGCCTGTTAAAGATTTTGGAAAAGTAGTCCTGCAAACCACACGTCTGCCCGAAAGGGATAAAGCATACAACCTTAATCTGGAGATTGTGCGTGGGCGTTTACTGAAAATCTCGCAAAAGCGGGAAGAATGGGGCCTGACAGATCTGGCCTTGACAGAAAAACACCATGAATTGCTGGATGAATCGCTCGAACAGTTCATTAATGCCATTTGTAATATAGATGAACCCAGATTGGCAGCTGACTTTGCTGATCAGGCATTGATTTATGCTATGCAGGCCGGCGAACAAATTGCTCTGGCTCACGCAAATGGCCTGCTGGAAAAACGATTAAGTAATCATGGCATAGGTCGATATAGTTTTGGCTGTTGTTTTGATCTTAATAGAATGACCGATGTCAATTATCTCAAAGTAATTAAAGAAAAATTTTCATTTGTGACAATTCCAGTTAGCTGGCGCAGTTTACAGCCTGACGAACAGAGTTATGATTTCGCCCAACTGGATCAAGCAGTTAACTGGCTTAATCAGAACAGAATCGCTATAAAAATTGGCCCTTTGGTTCAGTTTTCTCATGATTGTCTGCCTGATTGGGTATATATTTGGGAAAGTGATTTTGAGCAGGTTCGCGAATTGGCCTATGATTTTATTACTAAAATTGTGGAAAGATACACCTCAAAAGTTCAGGCCTGGGATGTTGTCAGTAGTTTAAATGCTGAAAATTGTCTTAATTTTGGCTTCGACCAGCTAATTGACATGACTCGTTCGGCATGTCTGGCAGCGAAAAGAGCTGCAGCCAAGGCATTGGTTCTTGTGGAAATAACTGACCCATGGGGAAGTTATTATGCTCGTAATCAGCGAACGATCCCACCAATGATTTATCTGGAAATGCTAACCCAAAGTGGAGTTAATTTCGATGGTCTGGGTGTAAAAATGAGTTTTGCCCAACCACGAATAGAAGGTCAGATGCGTGATATGCTGGAATTTTCAGCTTTGCTGGATAAATTAGCGTTTGGCGGCAAGCCTTTGCATATATCCGGGATGGGCGCTCCGAGCAAGCCAGAAAAAATTGATGGCGACGATGCCAGCGACCCTGGTCAATGGCATAAAAAATGGGATAAAAAACTTCAGGCACAATGGCTCGAAACAGCTTACCGTATCGCTCTAAGCAAATCTTTTGTCGAAACGGTTACCTGGCGCGATTTGGCAGACAATAATGATAGTCTGCTGAAAAATGGCGGTTTATACAAAGTCGACATGACTCCTAAGCTCGCGATGGAAGCTATCAGCAAACTTAAAGATAAGTTTACTGTTGTGAAGAAATAATACACCTTAAAGTGTAAAATTTTATAAGTATAAAAAAAGCAGCCCAGATTAATGGACTGCTTTTTTGTTTTTAGTGAATATTTAATTAACTATTATTCACTCGCTCCGCCATCACAAGCAGTAGAAGGTACTAAATTACACACCATCCATTGATCTGCTAAGAGAGCGAAATCTTCGAGGTTAACTGCACAGTCACCATTGAGGTCAAACTGTAATGCTTCCATACAAACGGAATTGCCGGTAGCATCAACATATATCTGAGCGATCATTTCACGAGGCAATTCATAGTTATAGAGACGGAAATCATCCATAACACCAGTAAATGGACGCGCCATACTCTGGCGATTACCCAGGTAAATTAGCTCCGCTAATACATCGTGAGTATTCATGACGGTATTAGTTTTAGCAACACCATCAATATACCAGTGAGAAACCATGGTATTTGCATTGTAAGTTACAGCATGATGATGCCACATACCACGTGGGTATTGGTCAAGCTCAGGGATAGGTCCCCAGAGTCCGCCATTACTTACTAAGAATAAATTACCATAATATTCACAATTGTAGCCAGGATTATGCCAACGCCACATATATAGCTGTTCATGGCCGGAAGCTGCAGTACCAGAAGCACAAATATAACCAGCATTTTCTGGAGCGGCCGCATCAGTATTTTCCCAGAACATCAAAGTGAAGTTACCATCAGCAGCGATAGCGGCTGACGGTACGGTAACAGCCTGGTCGCCAAGACCGTTAAATTTAACACCCTGCCCTGTGATACCATCTACGAAAGCAGGATTTCCAATTCCAGCAGCAGTGTTGCCACCAACGATGTCATTATAGTTGCCATCGAAAGGCCAGTGACCTATCAGTTTGATAACTTTAAGTGTGGAGCCTTTAGAAGTGGTGGTTCCGGCAGAATTGGTAGCCTGGCAGGTATATGTTCCGCCATCAGCTTCAACAATACCGGCAATAGTCAAGGAAGCTGCAGTTTCACCAGTAATAGGAGAACCATTCTTTAACCATTGATAGGTTATATTGGTGTCCTGACCAGGACTTACACCAGCCTGGGCAGTCAATGTTACCGAATCATCTATCAATGCTGCATTATATGAAGCAGGCTGTTGTCCATAAGGAGCATCAAATTCAGGTCTGGCAATCACAGTAGAAAACTTAGCAACTGGCGACATGAAAACATTGTTTGGATCTGAAGTTGGTCCAACATAACTTACAATTTGCCAATAATAAGTGCTGTTAGTGTCAATATCTGGATCAAACGATGTTGCTGAATTAGCAGGTGTGCCAACTTTGGTCAAAGCGGCATTGGGTTCTGTACCAATATAAACTTCTTGCAAAGTTGTTCCTGTTACTGGTGTCCACTGCAGGGAAGCAGTAGCATCAACATCTACAGCACCATCAGCAGGACTGATTAAAGTTGCTGGGGTATATGCAGCATAATTAGTATCCAATGCATATTTTTCTGCCAGATAACTGCCAACATTTCTGATTTCAGCAGTAGTTAAAACGCGATTATAAATCAGCAGTTCTGCTAAATCGCCATCCCAGCTACGAATAGCACCCTGAGCATCATCCCAGGAAAAGTTATTGGCGCCAAGAACATCGCTGGTCTGAATGAAAATAATTGACAAATCACGTGGAACTGAAGTAGTTAAAGGATCCACGGTATCAGCATTGATTTGCACTACACCATTTCTTACACGATCAGAGCCTTCTCCACTGCCAACACCACCACCCCATTCATTTGAGATGATAGCACAATAGTTATCGGTTGATTGAGCTACTGTTCCACGATGGAAACCAGCAGCACCGTCACGATTGAGCAAGTGTCGCCATTGTCCCTGATCGATATTGTTGACGTCGGCATCTTCTTTGACAACCCAAAAAACGGTACGAATATCATCAATTGGGGTAAAGTTTACATAGCCGCCAAAACCATCAAAACGAACAACGGGCAGGCCATTGATAACATTAGTTTTGTAAATTACAGAAGTAGGTCCAGCAGCAACAGCGTCAGAGCCAGCACTTGCGGGCCAAACGGTGATTGCTTCACCGTCGCTTAAACCTGTGATAGCATCTGCTTCAAGCTGCATAACCAAGCCATCGGTTACCGGGGCAACAGCTAATGCTGAACCCGACACTGCATAAAATAGGAATAAAATTAAACTTATTATAGTTAATTTTCTCATAGTTAAATCCTCCAATTATAATTAAGGCATTTATGGTTTATTGACAATCCGGTAAAAGGTTACAATCGAGCCAGCTGAGCATGAGTAATTGCAGATCTTCGATATTAACCTGACAATCGCCATTAAGATCAAACGCTGGATTACCAGCACAAATCACTGCATCAGGATATACATCTATGTACAGCTGAGCGATTTCTTTGTCGCTTAATGTATAATTGTAAAATTTAACTTCATCAATTAAACCTTCTACAAAGAAGTCGTGGCCAGTTGTGGATTCGTTAGCACCAGCACCAATCTGGAAGGCCTGAACAGTATTAGTATCCATAGTTATTCCAGTAGCGGTGGCCACAACTTCGCCATTTACATACAGCCTTTTTGTGCCGATAACCGTAGTAGGAGATACGATAGTGTCAGCATCAAAAGTGATAGCCAATAAAGTCCATGCATCTGTTGCGACAGCGGTACCAGTTAGATTGCTCCAACCAGGACCTGTCCAGTAAGCCCAGCTATTGCTGTCTTGAGCATAAAGGATAAAACCTCTCTGAGGAGCATCATCACGGTTACTTACAACAGCACGATAGCGCCCAACACTGGTCGAGGCAATATTAGCCCAAGCCGAAACCGAAAAGCTGTCAGCAGGATTAAGTTCAGCAGCAAAAGGAACTTCAACAAATTGATCGGTTCCATTAAGTTGAACTGCCTGGCCAACAATACCAGCTGCGAATGTTGGTGCAGTTGCGCCTATTCCGGTACCATTATGGCTGCCGGCGATATCATTGAGATTGTTTTCGAAAGGCCAATGAGCCAATGTGCGTTTGATGGTAATTGTTGCAGTATCAGAAGTAGTTGTGCCTTTTGCATTGGTAACTTCACAATAGAAAGCGCCATCTGTGGTAACATTAGTCAAATCCAGATTTTGTGTCGTAGCAATGGAATTATTAGGATCAGCGGCATCAAACCATGCAAATCCGGTAATAGGATATTCTACTACAGGAGCCTGAGCTTCCAGAGTCAAAGTTATATCTCCACCAGAATCTACCCATGCACTTTGAGGCTGAGTTGTGATTTCTGGTTTGGGTACAACACTGTTGAACTGCCAAACGGTACCGGTACGAACAACAGGAGTACCATCGTTCGGATCATGAACATCGACACGCCAAAAATACGAAGTTTCAAATTCAAGCGAGCCAGCTGCTACAGAAGTGTCAGTAGAGTTATCCAACAGCTTAGTTGTCTGGGTTTCAGCAGTTTCGCCAATATAGACATCATAAGCTGGTGTAACCACAAAACCTTCTACAGGTGAATCCCAGCTAAGGGTTGTGCCTTCCAAAGCAACGCCAGTTGCCTTGTCAGCAGGACTTGGGTTTGATGCCAGCTTCGGATTAGAATCAGCAATAGCATCACCACCAATAATTAATCTTTCCTGATCTGGATATGCCCAGGCGATAGAGATGTGGTCTTCGCCAGTAGCTTCTTTAACCAGACCCATAATGTAGTAAATTCTACCGGCTTGTAAAGTGATGGGGTCCGAGACCTGTTCGGGCAAAGCGTCAAAATCATTGTTCTCACAAGAAGTCAGCACCTCGGCAATTTTGCGAACATTGGCAGGATTATCATCAGTGCTTAACCATAATTCACCTGCATCATCACTTGCGATCCAGAAAGTATATTCACCCGTGACAGGTGGAATCAGGAAAGCACTTAGACGGGCACCATAATTTTCACCAAATTGACGTGGTCCTGTCATATTAGTATAGATGTTGGTTCCTGTGGGGTTGTCTGGATAATTTGCATTTCCAGTCAGGTCGGCAACGGCCGTTCCAGAAATGTTAAGCCAGTAATCATATCGGGCTCTGCCGATTTCTGCCAAACTTGTGCTCGCTAAGCCAAAACACAAAAATAGCACTCCAATAAAAACAAATTTCTTCCATATATTTATCATTGTTAGTCCTCCAGTAAGTTACAATAATACTTACATTTTTTTCCGTTTCATCAATAAACGTGACACTGAGATAAATTTAATGTCTGAAAGCACACCTCCTTTTCTGGACAGTTACGACCGAGTTGCAGGGGCAAAATTGGTTTTAAGATATAGTAAATTTGCGCAAACATAATGCGCAGACATTAACATTCAGGTAGCATAGCTACTTTTTGTTTAGATAAATTTGTTTGCCAATAGATAAGTAGAATTTAATGCAGAACATTTTTCCTCCTGTCCATACTCAAACCCAAACTGATATTAAATTACAATAAACAACTGGTGTTTTTTATAGAATATATTATATAAGATAAACGCTATACTTAAAATATTTGCGGACTTATAAAAAAGAAAACCTTAATATTAAAATTTTTAGACAGTACAATACTTATTTTTGGCTCAGAAAAAGCCTTGTCCGATTAGACTATAAGTCATTATATCACCAATACCATTTATTAACAACAACAAAAATAATAATTTATAGTTGTTTGATATTATACGGTGAAGTCTCTAATAATTAAATTCGCATATAAACTGTTTATTGCCCCGCAAAATACGCCTACGTACTTTAATGTTAGCATAAATTGCCTCATCAAAGCGGTATCGTGTTTCTTTTATCTTGCTTGAAAGATTATTATTATTATTGTATTATTCAAAGTATGCCTAAGATAACAAAAGTAGTATTGTTTCTCGAAAGTTCACGCCAGTATGGCCGCGATTTGATAAGTGGCATCGCCCAGTATTCTTTGCTGCATGGGCCATGGACTTTTTATAAGGAAGATACGTTTTATTGCCGTCAACACAGTAAAATCAATGATTTCTCCTGGATCAAACGCTGGGGAGCCGATGGTATTATCACTCGCGATTTTCAGGAAATTCATAAACTCAAAGATTTAGGCCTGCCTATAATCGCCGTTGAAGCTTTTCAGGAAGCCATCAGTGATATTGTTGAAATTGTCTCCGACCACAAACAAATTGGTGTTTTGGCCTGTGACTATTTTATGAGCCATGGCTTTCATAATTTTGCCTATTGTGGATTCCAGGATATGCCCTGGTCCATGAGAAGGGCAGAGAGCTTTGCTGATGCAATTGGAAAAAAGGAATACAAAGTTGATATTTTCAATTCAAAATCGCAAAGATTAACCAATTGGGATAAAGAATACCCGATTTTAATTGATTGGCTTAAATCTTTGCCTAAACCGGTGGCTATTCTCTGCTGCAATGATGACCGCGGTAATGATATTATCGAAGCTTGCAAGACTGCCGGACTTAAGGTCCCTTATGAAGTTGCCGTTTTGGGTGTTGATAATGATCAGCAAGTGTGCGATTTGACTAATCCGCCATTGTCAAGTATTACCCTTAGCACTCAAAAAGCTGGATATTTGGCCGCGGAAGCTTTGGACCGGTTAATCTCGGGCCAGAAAGTTCAAACCGCAAATATTCAGGTTAAAGTATTGGGGGTACACAGTCGACAATCCACAGATTCGATGGCTATTGATGATCGACAAGTCGCCCAGGCATTGCACTATATTAATCAAAATGATAAAAAATTAATTCAGGTATCCGATGTCCTTGAAGCCGTTGGCTGTTCAAGAAAAGGCTTGGATCAGAAATTCCAACGCTGCCTGGGACATTCAGTTTTTGCCGAAATTCGTCGCATGAGAATCCAGAATATCTGTAATATGTTGTCTAACACTAATATTTCTATTTCAGAAATTGCCTTGAAACTGGGCTATAATGATGCCGACCATATTGCCCGCTTTTTCAAACAGGAAAAAGATATCACGCCCATGGAATATCGCAAAAAGTTTTCGATTTGATCGTCAAGCTGAAATAATCGTCCACGCGCTGGCGCTTGTGGTTATAGCGTCGTAGATATCTCGTTAAATCTTTGCATTTTAAGGCTTTAAGCTGCTTTCACATTTCGTAAATGCTGTAAATAATATAGCAATTACAATATTTGGCGACAGTTATGACAAAATTGGCGTTTTAGTCCATTAAAGGTTTGATTATAATAATGTTCTATAACTCATCTTTTGAACTTTAGGATATTATTATGACAAATACTTTAACTATGACGCCACGTCAACGGCTCAATGCTGCATTAAATCATCAACCAACCGATAAGCTCTGTGTCGATTTCGGCGCTGGGGGCCAAACTGGTATCGGTGCCGGTGCCCTGGCTCGACTACATAAAGCCGTAACTGGCCAACAGGACTATGTCCCCAAAATCAATGAACCTTTCCAAATGCTCGGTGAAGTTGAAGAATCACTACGCCAAAAATTAGAACTTGATGTTGTGGGCATTAATCCTCTTAATAATATGTTTGGCTTTGCCAATGAAGGCTGGAAACCTTTCACCACTCCCACTGGCACTGACGTCCTGGTCCCGGGAAAATTCAACTATACCAAAAATGAAAAAGGCGATATTTTCATGTATCCCGAAGGTGATACTTCGGTGCCACCTTGTGCGATCATGCCTGCCGGAAGCTATTTTTTTGATGCCCTGAATCGTCAAAAACCTATCGATGAAACAAAGCTTGATCCGATGGATAATTGTGAAGAATTTGGTTTGCTCAGTAATGCCGATGTGAAACATTTTGTTGATAATGTAAATTATTATCATGAAAAAACCGATTATGGTATTTATATGACTCTGCCCGGGATGGCCTTTGGCGATATTGCCCTGGTGCCTGCGACCTGGCTAAAAGACCCCAAAGGTATCCGCGATGTAGAAGAATGGTATGTCTCAACTGCTATGCGACAGGATTATATTTATAAAGTTTTTGAAAAGCAATGTGAATACGCACTGGCCAATATCGAAACCTTAGCCAAAGCCGTAGGCGATAAAGTGCAGGTTGTTTTCACCAGTGGCACTGATTTTGGAACTCAGCGTGGCTTATTTATTTCACCGCGGACTTATCGCAAATTGTATAAACCTTTCCAAAAGGCAATCAATGACAAAATTCATGAGCTTACAAATTGGAAAACTTTTATTCATTCCTGCGGTGCGATTTCATCTTTGGTCCCGGACCTTATCGAAGCTGGCTTTGATGTATTAAATCCGGTACAATGCTCAGCTGAATGCATGGATGCAAAAACATTGAAAAAAGAATATGGCAAAGATATTGTCTTCTGGGGTGGCGGAGTCGATACCCAAAAAACTTTACCGTTTGGCACCCCAGATGAGGTTTACCAGCAAACCCGCGAAAGAATTGAAATTTTTTCTCAAAACAGCGGATTTGTCTACAACAGTATCCATAATATCCAAAGCGATGTCCCAACAGAAAATATGCTGGCAATGTTCAAAGCCATCGAAGATTGTAGAAATTTATAATTTTGGAAATGTAGCACAAGCATTTTTGCTTGTGATTAATAAATGAGTATATATTAGGGTAAAGATATGACAAATAAAGTCGAGTTGAAAAACAATGAATCTAAAATCAATATGGGTTTCATCTGGCGAATCAGCTTAGTCGCTGCGATGGGTGGTTTGCTGTTTGGCTATGACTGGGTTGTTATTGGGGGGGCCAAGCCTTTCTTCAAACCTTTTTTTAATATTTCCGCTGACACTCCCTGGCGTGAAGGCTGGGCCAATAGCAGTGCTCTTGTGGGCTGCCTTGTCGGTGCGATCATTTCAGGGATAACCGCTGACCGCTTTGGCCGAAAAAAATTATTGATTTTGTCCGCGATTTTTTTCACTGCCTCGGCAATCGGCACGGCCCTGGCCTGGGATTTCTTTTCCTTTAATGCTTTTCGCTTACTTGGTGGCCTTGGTATCGGCTTAGCGTCAAGCTTATCACCAATGTATATCGCCGAAGTTTCTCCTGCTAAAGTTCGTGGCAGATTTGTCTCAATTAATCAGCTGACAATTGTTATCGGCGTCTTGGCTGCCCAGATCATAAATGTCATGATTGACAAACCTACGCCAACTGCCGATGATGTACGAATATTAGCCAATCCGCAATCATTTAAAGTTATTCAAACAGAATATGAAGTCGCTGCCAAAGCGATTAATCATGCCCAACAGTTCTCCGACGATGATGCTATTTCTTTCATAAAAGAAATACATCCCGACATCGCCTATTTACCTACTCTAGATGCTGAAACCCATAGCGAAGAACAGCTCGAAGCTAGAAAAAAAACAGATCAGAAATTATTATCCGATTATATTCTAAATAGCTGGAATGGCCAAAAAGGTTGGCGCTGGATGTTTGCCGCCGAAACTGTTCCGGCGGGCTTATTCTTTTTGCTAATGTTCTTTATCCCGGAATCTCCACGTTGGCTCATCAAATATGGCAAAGCTGAAAAAGCTAAAAAAATCCTCGAAAAAATCGGTGGTCTCCAATACGCAAACTTTGAAGTTGCCGACATCCAGAAAACAGTCCAAAGCGAAGATGGCTCCAAAGTCCGATTCAATGAACTGCTCGAATCTAAAATGGTTCGAATTCTGGGCATCGGTGTATTTTTAGCAGTCTTCCAGCAATGGTGTGGGATTAATGTTATTTTTAATTATGCCGAAGACATTTTCCGTGAAGCTGGCTATACCATCAATTCAACTATGGACAACATCGTAAAAACTGGGATTGTAAATCTGGTGTTCACTTTTGTTGCAATCTTCACTGTCGATAAAATTGGCCGTAAGCCTTTGATGCTGGTCGGCTCTGGTGGCTTAGCGGTCATCTACGCTGTTTTTGGCGCCTGCTATTATTATAATGTAACTGGAACAGTAATGCTGGTTCTGGTTCTGCTGGCCATCGCCTGTTATTCGATGAGTCTGGCACCGATTGTCTGGGTTGTAATCTCTGAAATTTTCCCCAATAGAATTCGTGGGGCAGCGATGGCTATTGCGGTTTCTGCTTTGTGGATTGCCTGCACAATTCTGACCTTTACTTTCAGCTTTCTTAATAAATCACTCGGAGCTCATGGCACATTCTGGCTCTATGGCATTGTTTGTGTAATAGGATTCTTCTTTGTTTATTTCAAATTGCCCGAAACCAAAGGCAAAAGCCTGGAAGAAATCGAAAGAGAGCTTGCCAAATAGAGCTAACCCTCCAAACACCAAAGGCCCCGGCATTTTGCCTGGGGCCTTTTTTAATTAACGGGTGGTCAATTCGATTAACTAGCGCTAAAATAAATTTAGCGGACATATATCATCTCTTTGTTTAGCCAAAGGAAACATGTCAGCTGTGTACTATCTACTCTGGTAGGGCCAGAGCTAATGTGAACTGTTATTGTAAAAGGAGAAATGTTATGTCTAACATCGTTAATCTACTACTGCCTTCATTGTTTTTGGTAAATACGGTGATGGCTGTTCTGCCCGGCTCTGGCACACAAGCCCAGCCATGGCGAATTGAAAACATAAACCATTTCAATGAATTCACCGCCGATTCGAACTATTGGAATGGCTATGTACAACTAGAAACCGACCTGGCCCTGGGCTCTTATGCCACCGCGGTAATTGCCCCCGATACAGATCAAGCCACCACCGGCTTTCAAGGCACAGCTTTTACCGGAGTTTTTGATGGCATGGGGCATTGCATCACAACTTTAAAAATCGATCATAATTACCCGCCATTACAACCTGATTATGATTATCTGGGCTTTTTCGGAAAAATTGATACCGGTGCACTCGTTAAAAATCTCTCTATCGGTAAACTTCCCTATGACTTCGGCAACGTTGCCATAGATATTTCCGTTTTTACTGGCCACAGCACCGAATGTGTCGGAGCATTAGCTGGTGAAAACAAGGGCGCAGTTCTGAACTGCTCTGCCGTCGCACGCGTGCTGGTTGGTGCCGATGCCAGCCAGATTGGTGGGCTCATTGGCAATAACCTCTATGGCAAGGTTATTCAATGTCACAGCTTTGGAATGGTTCAGTCTGATGCCGACAGCATGTATGTCGGTGGCCTGATCGGTAAAAATTATGCCAGCTCTGCTCCAGTCATTTTTTGTTATTCCGGTTCAGAGGTTAAAGTTAGAGCTGGCTCACAATATGCCGGCGGTCTTATCGGCGCCAACCAGTGGAGCCAGGTCACCAAATGTTTTGCCACTGGTGATGTTGGCCCTTATTTCACTACCGGTGGAAACTATATCGGTGGCTTGATTGGCTATAATTCAAATAGTAGCAATGTGAACAATAGCTATGCACTGGGAACTGTCAAGGGTAATAACTATGTTGGCGGACTGGTCGGTCGACATACTTATAGTGGCATCAGAAAATGTTTCGCAACTGGAACCGTCACTGGCGCCAGCAAAGTCGGTGGCTTAGTTGGAGATAGCGACGATGGTGACCCCGATGTTTACGACAGTTTCTGGGACAAAGATACTTCCGGGACAACAACCAGTGATGGCGGAACCACGAAATCTTCTCAGCAAATGCGACAACAGGAAACCTTTACCAATTGGGATTTTAATGAATTCTGGCAAATCACCCAAAACCAGACATATCCCAATATCCGTTTCTATAATCAAGCCGACATAAATCACGATGGAATAGTTGATATCAATGACTTTGCAATCATTGCAGCTAACTGGCTGGAAGAAAATTAGACATTAAAGAAATGTTTAAAATATCAAAGGCCCCGCCATTTTCACCGGGGCCTTTTTTATTTTAAATCCATATTGTTTATTCAGGCAAATCACTTTCCTTAACATCGCTCACATTCAAGTCTGCATATATCACACGACACGCTTGGCTTTTCTTGGTTTTATACCAAAAATTAGTTTAGTTGGGCCAAAAACTGTCCTTGGCGGAGTAAGACTTATCCGAATTTCGTCGGCCTTACCTAACAGGCAAAGGCGGCCCAGCCTCCTTACGACCCTCAGATGATGGTTGCTTTGCTGTTATATGGTTATTGTGTTGGGACTAGTTCAAGCCAGTACTTTATATGTTTAAGTAAAAAAGTAAAACCACTTATTTATTAATCCAGAGTCTGGGTATTTCGACAGACTCCTGGCCCCCTACAAATCTAGATCAGGCTAACCCAGTAGCTCTCTGGAGGCAAAAATAGAGCAAAACCGCCCTAATCCACCCATAATTCCCAGGGCAATCGCATGAAATTTTTATCCTTGTTTGTGGCTCAAAATCGATACTAAATCAAAAAAGTTGACCTTGTCATCCCCGCGCAGGCGGGGACCCAGGAAATGTAAACCATGATTTTGGCTCGAAAACTGGATTTCCGCCTACGCGGGAATGACAAAAACAATTTCATGCGTTAGCCCTGCCATAATTCCCCTTTTTTTAGACCCAAATCAGCCTTTTCCAAATCCCATCACAACCTCCTTACTGTCAGAACCGCCACGCCCATCCACGCCCGATCCAACCCTAAAGGATGCAATTTCCGATCTTAATGTTGTAGTCAGCACCAACCTTAGTCGCTAATTTATCAAATACTTATTCAAACTGACAATCGCATTTTTCTTAAGTTGAACCTCAAATTTTCGATCTTTATAAACAAAGGTATATTTACCAGTTGTATTGGCTTTGACCTGGATATTTTTTAGTTCTTTATTTTCCCAGCTCATATGATCTATGAGTACGCCCCCTCTTGCCTTTAGGCCCTTAATTGATCCTGAAGCCCATTTATCCGGCAAAGCCGGCAGTAAGTGGATTTCATAAAATGCACCATCAGCCTTTAAGGGTATATGACTTTGCAACAGCAACTCGGCAATTCCGGATGTATAGCCAAAATTTCCATCAATCTGAAACGGTGGATGAAGACACCACAAAGCGTCTGAAACTCTTGAGCTGACAAAAGTACTTGCCAGTTTGTGCGCTCGATTGCCATCGAGCAGTCTAGCCCAGGTATTAACCTTCCAACCCATACTCCAGCCTGTTGCTCCATCACCACGAAAGTTCATGGATTGTATGGCAGCTTTGGTAAATTTTGGGTCTTTACCAGTAATAATCTGTTTGCCAGGATAAACTGCATACAAATGGGAGAAATGGCGATGTTTGTCAGTCTTGACATTCTTTTCAAGATTCTGGTCACGCCATTCCTGGAGCTGGCCATATTCTCCGATCTGTAATGGCATAAGACGTTCACGCATAATTTTGAGCTGATTGGCAAATTCATGGTCAATATCCAGTATTTCTGAAGCTTTGATGCAATTGCTGAACAGGTCCCAGACAACCATAACCTGAAAATAAGCACTATCGGTTAAAGGCCCGTGTTCGGGAGAAAAGGCCGGAACTACAGCCAGATAGCCGCCATCTACCTCCTGGAGGCTGTCTACCCAGAATTGAGCCGCACCTTTAAGAAGGGGCCAGGCTTGATTTTTGAGATAGTCTTTGTCTGCGGTATAGGCATAATGATCCCATACATTTTGACAGATAAATGCCGCACTTTCAGCTTCCAGCATGTGAACGCCCCTATTAGGACCTGGAGAAGTAAAGCCCCATATATTGGCCGAGTGATGAGCAACCCACCCCCTGGAATTATAATGTATTTTAGCTGTTTTTGCCCCTGGCTTTTGCAAATCAAGGAGCCAGTCTGTCAATGGTTCCATACACTCAGAAAGATTACATAAATCTACCGGCCAATAATTCATCTGTAAATTGATATTCAAATGATAATCTCCCAGCCATGGTGGAGAATTAGTATTGTTCCACAGCCCCTGCAGATTGGCCGGCAGGCCACCTGGCCGAGAGGAAGATATCATCAGATAACGCCCGAAATGAAAAACCAGGACTTCCAATGCTGGATCATCGACGGTTTTTTTATATTCTTTTCTGCGGGTATCTGTCGGCAAATCCGAGCGATCGGTTCCTGCAATTTCAAGTTTGACAGAATCGAATAAATTCTTATAGTCCTTTATATGTTCCGATATTAAATCTTCATAGGATTTGCCTTTTATTGCATTTAGAACTTTTGCATTTTTATCCGAAGGGTCACCGCCTGTATAATCAGGCCATTGGAGCTTATAATTGGTTGCCCCGGCCATAATAACCACAACTTCGTCGGCATCTTCAATTTTAATCGCAGGTGCCGGATAAACAATTTTATTTTTGCCAACCGGGATTTCGCTAACAACTTCTGTTTGACTTATTTTACCGCCTTTAATCTGAAACTGTATTTGAGCCTGAAATTTCATTCCATCCTGGCCAACAACCCCGGTATCTACCTGCCCATCAAGAAATAAGGTATTATCCTTAACAATAACACTGGTTTTTTTGTGCAAGCTGGAAAGGGAAAATAACAAATCTATTGAACCGGTTTTATCCGCAGTAAAACGCATGACAGAAACCTGGCCGGGATAACTGCTGAAGTATTCCCGCTGGTAATTTACATTATTATATACATAAGTAATATCTGCCACTGCGGTACTTAAATCAAGGCGACGACGATAATTTGAGATATCTTCCTGATCATGACCAAAATCAATATGGGCATTAAAGAATGATTGATAAGCACCAAAATCAGGTTTGCCATATCCATGCAAGCTACAGAAATCATCCATAGCAATTTTATTTATTTCCGCCGGTGGAGCATCTTCTTTCAGCAGTTTTCGTATTTTCTGTAATGCCGCAAAAGAACCCTCACGATCATTATTTTTTTCTGACCATCCACTCCAGATGCTATCTTCATTAAAAATAATATATTCATCGGCAGTACCATAGACAACCATCCCCAAGCGACCATTACCCATCGGAAATGCATCGTCCCATTTAGTCGGAGGCTGCTGGTACCACAGGGAATCGCAATTGGGCACCTGATCAGCGTATAAAGAACTGGCAAACAGGGATAATAGGAAAATTAACACAACCATCCCATAGTCTAGGGAATAGGTGTGTTAAGCTGATTTGCGGTAGCAAAAATAGCTTTTTTTTGGGGT
>JAEIOG010000049.1 GCA_016342495.1 Phycisphaerae bacterium | reverse complement strand
CATCGGCCCTTTTTAACAGGCGCTACACTTTTAAACCGACCCGACATGCGCTGCACTTTTTCGCCGGCGTTTACACCAGCTGTCAAAGGTGCCGGCATGGCAGTTGAAAAGAAATAGGTCCGGGCATAAATTCGTAAATAATTGATAAGTTCTTTTTTGCCGGCACAAAAGCCGCCAAGACCTCCGGGAGCTTTGCTGAGCATGCCAACTTTGATATCTATTTCTTTTTCAACACCATAGACTTCAGCGGTGCCGCGTCCTGTTGGACCTACGATTCCTATGCCGTGGGCATCATCAACCATTATACGGGCATGATATTTTTGGGCCAACTGAACTATCTCATCTAGTTTCGCTATATCTCCATGCATGGAAAAAACCCCATCAGTGATAATCAGCCTGCCTTTTTGCTCATTCGAAAGGCGGGATAAAATATGTTCCAACCTTTTCATATTATTATGCGGATATATTTTGATATCAGCGCCGGATAGAACACAGCCATCAAAAATGGAGGCATGGTTGGCACTGTCATTGATGATTATATCACCTTTTTGACATAGAGCCGATATTATACCAATATTAGTGCCATAGCCGCTGGGGAACAATATCGCATCTTCAGTATGATGAAATTGAGCAATTAGCGTTTCAAGCTCTCTATGCAGGTCGGTAATACCAGCATAAAGTGAGACTGCTCCCATGCCATAGCCAAACTTTTTTAATGCTTTTTCACTGGCGGCGATGGCATTAGGGTGAGTTGTCAGATTAAGGTAAGAATTGGAACCCAGCATAAGGGTATCTTTTTCGATGCCTTTACGGTTTTTGATTTTAGCATGAGGTCCGGCCGGTGAAAGTATTTGTATGCCCAGCCCCTGTTCAAAATCATCTTCATAATTATTGAGATAATTCTGGAAATCAGTAACTTTGCTGAAAATATCTTCTGTGCCATTTTTGGCCATAAATTCTTCGAAATTTCTTTTATTCATTTTTTTGCTCCCGCAGCATAACATTTCAATTGATTGGTGCTGTCGCAATATATTGAACATAAATTGCAATTGATACATTTTGATTTCAGGTAAAGGCCTTGCCTGATATTACTGACAAGGTCCGGCTCGCAGATAAATGGTCGACAAAGCGAAATAGCATCAGCTTTATGCTGATTAGTTATATCAACCATATCATTTACATTTCGAATACCGCCAACAGCTATCACCGGGATATTAACCTGCCGATTGATTTTGGTAGCGGCATCAAGATTATAATTGTTTATATAAGGGATGATTTTAGAGAGATATTTCTGTAAGAAGAAAGTTTTTCCGATTTTCTTTATAATTTTCGGGAGATTCTTGAACATTGGGTTAACTTGTAAAATGACATCGACCGGACAGTCACCTCTGATAATATTTAATGCATATTCCATGGTGCCATAACTGATTTCAACGGCATCGGTTAAATGTTCAATTTGCATGATTGTATTAATTGTGTCTCTGATATTAAGGCCCCTGTCATCGCTATGGCTGAGTTTTAGCAGAATTGGAAAATCATCGCGGCAGTTTTGTTTGATTGATTCTAATATTTCCTTTAGTAGCAGGGTTCCATCAGCCCATTTATCTGTCCGGTTATTGGTATAAGGCGATAAGAACTGGTGAATCAGGTAGCCATGGGCCCCATGGATTTGAATGCCATCAAATCCGGCCTTTTTGGCTCGCACTGCGGCATAGACAAAATCATTGATAATAATGGAAATTTCACTTTCGGTGAGCGTTTTGACTTTTTGCCTGAAATAGATGCATTTTTTATTTGAAGCACCAAAGACTGTTTCTCTGGTGAATTTTTTTAGTGTCTGTCTGCCGGTATGGGCAATTTGCATAAATAAAGGTGTTTGGGGATTAGCTTTCTTAGCCTGGTTTACAACAGCATTCCATGGTTTTATTTTGTCATCGTTATCAATGCCGCATTGCCGGGGCTGCATTGCCCTGCCTTGCTTTGAAATATAGCAGAAACCTGTGATTATAGCTCCGGCACCGTTTTGGGCTAAATCAGCATAAAGATTACCAAGTCCCTGCTGAGGATAACCATTGGCATCAGCCATCCCTTCATAAGTCGCTGATCGAATGATTCGATTGGGAATCGTTATATTCTGTAATATTAAAGGAGAAAATAAAATATCAGTATCTACAGACATTGCTTAACATCCTCCATGATTTTCTGGATATACTGTTCTCTATTGATAAATTCTCTTGGATCAGCAGGTGGTTTGTTTATTGGTTTATTATCCCAAAATAATTGCGATTTACCAGTAGGTTTTATTGTGCCGATTTTTCGGCATCCGGCAATCTCAATAGCAAAATCAGTTGTAAAAAGTAATTCATATTCACCGGCACCCCCAAATAAGAATGCTTCTTTAGGAAATTCTTCTTTTGCACAAAAATCTAAAACGCTTTTGTCATAAGGTATGGATTCTGAATTTATGTAAAAACTTATACCAGGGTTAAGATCTTTCAAAGTCCACAAACTCTCTATAAGCCCACCACTGGTATCAATGCAGGCATTTGCGCATTGCTTTATCATATCGGCCTGCTCTAAACGAAGTTCAAATTCCGGAGTGGGTAAACCTGTCAGGGCACTTAAATTCGCATCACCAAGGGTTCCGGTTATCCATAAATCCTGCTGATGATGTGGGATGATTCTGGTGGTTGGCTTACAGGTTTTGAATGTTCCAAATACTACGGCGGTATAATGCCAGCTGGCAGATTGACCCAGGTCTCCGCCAATTAAAAAGCAATTACACTGGTCTAATATGTTTTTTATCCCCGCTGCGATCCCCGGGGCAAAATTATGATTATCAGCAGGATAAACAATCGAATGCATGAAAAAGGCCGGGGTACATGACACTGCCAGTAAATCTGAAATAGTAGCGACCGCTAAGTTCTTTCCCAGTTTGAATAAATCATCGACATCAAACATATCTTCTCCAGAAGAGAATTCATCCATGGTTATGCCAAAAAGCTCACCATTGATATCCAGGATTTCGGCATCACTTTGAAATGGATCATTTTTCTGATCGGGTGATCTTTTGAAATTCTTCAATATAGAGTTTATACAATCTATCTCATGCATTGTTTTGTCCACAAATTAATGAAAGTTTGCCAGGGATTATTTTTGCTGTCATTTTGGTGAATCCCTGGGGGTCGCCATCAAATTCAATTTCTTTAATCGGGCAGGTGTTGACAGATACTTCCCTGCATTCTTTAATAAAAATCTTATCATTTTTAACTATCTTGCCTGAATATAAATGCCTTAAAACACTCAATAGTTTTAATCTGTTCAAGTCATGTATTAGCACTACAAACATCCTTCCATCATCAGGTTCTATATTCAGATTTAGTTTTAATCCTGAAGCGATAAATGGGTTTTTGACAATGAAAATATGATTCGTTCGGGCAAATACATATTCTTTATTATCTATAGTTAAACTTGAGTTAAAGGTTTTGTTGGCCAGAATGGTTTTGATAACCCCTAATCCGGTTCCGATGCAATCTCCAAATACTTTTCTCCATTTATTGGCGAAGCGGGCAATATCAGCGCCTAAACCAATATTGCAGCTGCAGGCAAAATAAGCTGATACTGACTTATCTTTATCCTTATATAAAATTTCAATAACATCAACCATTTTCTTTTTATTATCCAGCAAGCACCGCAATGCTTTTTCAGGTTGAATCGGGATATTATGGAACCGGCAAAAATCCGGGCTTGTTCCGGCATAGAGCACGCCCATACTTTTTGTGTTTTCCGCTGTCATAAGGCCATTGATTACCTGATTAATTGTTCCATCGCCGCCGACTGCTATCACATTCTCATTAGAATCTTTGGCTAAATTGTAAGCATGTTGCAGCGATTCGGTTTCATTGCTGCGGAAATCAATTTGCATCTTATTTAATTTTTCCTGCCACAATGCCCAATACTTTTTTCCCTTACCAGATTTTGAGGCAGGATTTAATATTAATTTCATTTTTTATATATTCCCAGTTTTTTATACAAAGGAGTTTGGGGGCCTCTATCCCAGGTTTTGATTAATTCCTGGGTATATTGCCATGGCAGGGGTGTTGCCTGTAACTCATATTTTTTTATTATCTCCGATATGCTCTGAGCCTGCGTGCAGCATAACCAGTCTTGACATGGATTATTAAAATATGATCGCATCCGATTATAAATCACATCAAAATCTTCAATATTGACATTGCCGAATGATATATTCAGAAATTCACAAGGCTGTATCTCCCCGGTGGCATTTACATAAAACCGGTCAACAGCTCCAGCGGTACAGCCAAATCCTGTTTTTCTTTCTTCAAATACCTGGGCTGCCAGGGCGGGATAAAACTGCTTTGCTTTTGAATTGTACAGTAAATGCTGCTGCTGAACATCTGTAATAAAACTCTTATCGTTTTGCATATGATCTGATTTATCCAACCAAAGTCCTGAGGGCTTGGGATGAATTAATTGAACAAAATCAGCTTTCAGCGATTTTGCCAGCTCCATTAAATCATTAAGTTTGCCATCGTTAATTTCCTGTTCTGCTAAGACGCTATTGATTGATACAACTAAATCAAGATCTTTACATAATTTGATCGCCTGGCAGGCTGTCTCAAATGAGCCAGCGATACCGGTAAAGTCATCATGGATTTTTCGATCAGGGGAATGTATTGAAATCATTAACCCAAATAATCCATTTGCCTGCAAAGCAGTCAGGTTATTTTTATCTACATGCATACCGGTGGTATTAACCCATATTTCTGACCTGGAATCCAGAGCTTTGATTAAATTCAATAAGCGTTCAAAACGCAGGAAGGGCTCTCCGCCTTCAATATCAAACATCGCCACCCCTTTGTCTCTGACATTAATCAGGGTCTCGATAAGTTTTTGTTCCTGTAGATCGGGGCCGCCATCCTTTTTTTGATAGCAATGCGGGCATTTATAGCTACATGCCTTGGTCATGGAAAAAACAATCGTTATCGGCCCGGGCGGGGTTTTTAATAATTTACTGTCCAGGGCATAAAAGAAAGCCCGGCAGGGATAGGCCGGTAAGTATAATTGGAGTTTATAGCCATTGAAAACTTTTACGACTGCATTATGTCTGAAAGACATTAAAAGAATGAAAGCCCGTCTTAAAAACCGGGGATATTGCCACGGCTTGACTTTAAATAAATATATAATGCAAACATGTAAAGCGATTCTGGAGTAGATCACGAATTTTCCAAAGCCTGTTATATTTTTCATGATTTTGCATCCGTATAAGCATTAAACAAAAAACCAACAAGGATATAACTGGCAATTAGCAGATACAGGGCAAGTTCACCATTAAAGATGGCAATTAATGCGCATTGTCCGGCGATACAGGCCCTGAAATTGGTTACCAGACTGAAATAGGTCCGCTGGCCCTGAGGATAGACAAAATAAAGATATGCTGTCCAGCACTGCAAAAAGAAAGTCACGGCCATGCAAAAGATAAAAGTATGTTTAAATAAAATATCTTCAACTGGCAGCCAGTTTATATAAATAAGACCAAACAAGGCAAATATTGTTACAAAAGCACCAACAACGCCGGCCCGCCGGGCTTTATCAATTCCATATTTGACAATAAATGTTTTTTTGCCAGCCTGTTTGTCACCTGTATGATCCTTAAAATAGGTATAGAAGGTCATCAGGCCATTTAATATCGCAACCAGAATCAAAACAGATATTCTATTAACTGTTAATAAGGGTTGCGGCGCAGGCCCACAGGCCAGGAAGCCATAGGCCGGGCACATAGCAATCATCACCCCAAAAACAATATTGCCCATTAATGAAAAAGCCTTGGCGTATTCATATAAAATATTAAGTAATATCCCGGCAACAATCGGAATTACCGCCAGTGGATTCAGCAGGTATGATATAAATATAGCTATTGATAATAAAATCGCGGTTAAAGTCATCGCCGGTTTTATGGCAAGTGAGCCATTGACCATCGGGCGATTGGGGGCATTGATGCGGTCTTCTTTCAGGCCCAGGTAATCATTGACGATTTGATTAATTCCCCAGCTTAAAAAAAGAATTGTCAGCACTATTATTAACCTGCAGGCATCGACCTGTCCGGGAAAGATAAATTTGTAAAAAGCCACACCCAGCCAACCGGAGATTCCGGTAACGAAAGCATAATACAGTCGCATTGACTTAATATAATTATATATGAATGTTTTGACCTTTTGCACAATTCATCTCCATAGCTGAATATAAACTACCCTTTTTGGATTTCGTATTCAACTTAAAAAATGTGATTTTGCTAAAATCTTTACAATTACTTTAGAAATATACGGCAGTAATAATGATAAGATTAATAGTTATCCCTTTAATAATAACCGGCATAGATTTCAACAGAACTAGCCCAAAAAACTTGACAAAGCTGTCGATCAACTCTATAACAGCCCTAGAAAGCAGACCCCATATATAACCTTCCGCAAAATTACTTTGTTAAATACCAGATTAAAATTCAGGATAACTAATCGAGGTGAGAAATAGATTAGAACTTGCATTTATAACAATTCTCTGATCTTAGCTTCCAGCAAGCCAAGCTGAGCTGGGTTAAAGAGTCCAAAGAAATATTCCCGATCATTTGCTATCGCCATGGCAGCGGCATTCTGGCTGGCCTGATCTGATGCGGCCTGCAATTTAGCCTTGATATCGGGTAATAGCGCAGTTAGCTGCCGATTGAGCTCTTTGATTCGCTGGAATTGCAAACTGCGAGTACTAGAGCTGGCCTGTTGGGATTTTAACTGGTCATTTAACTCTATTGCCGCCTGCCGCTGGGATAAAAGCTCGTGGATTATCGGATTAAAAACCGTTAAATCTCTATATCGCTGAGGATTATAATTGAAATCCCGGCAATGATGTCGAGCTTGTCGATAGAGAGATAAGGCATCGGCACCGTTTTGATATTTATCAGCAAATAATTGCATGGTCGCTGAAACACAAACAAAACCCGGGGGCTTGATTCCATAATAATTTTCGATAAAATGGTCAGTCAGCAAATCATAATAGGCACCACCGATGCCATGAATGAATTGATCAGCTAAAAACAGCCGGGCAAATGCGGTCAAAGTTAGTGCCCGGGGTCGAATCTGAATATTACTGGCTAATAATTCCCGGGCAATTGCTGCGGTACTCTTGCTATTGACCCGGCAAATGCTGTACATGTTCTGGCTTAAGGTGCCCAGCTGAATAATATTATCCTGCTGCCTGAGAAATAAACGGTGGCGGCGATTATTATCAATTATCCAGAAAGGCATTTCCAGTTTATCTTCGATACTAATTAATTCCGGGACCAGATGATGATTGCTTTGGTTTTGTTTTCCAAATTTAATCGCATCATTATATCTTTGCCAGGCAGTATCAGCATTAACCAGCATCTCAGCGGTAAATAATGCAAAACTTTCGCTTTCAGTCATCGCCGAAACCGGCAAGTCCAGCCAATGGATTGAGTTTGCCGCGGCAATTGAACGATTCAATAAAGCGAAAAAGTCACTAATGGTTCCGGCTCGAGCCCCGGCAGCTAGAATCTGGGCGCCAAGCTGAGGCCATTGGGCCATATCAGGATCTATTTGCGAATCGATGGCAGATACAAAATCTTTTATCTGGCCGGAACTTATAGTTTGCAGTTGAGCCGGCAAATCAGGGTCAATCTGATTTAATGGTATATGATGCATTTTCATCTGGGCATCACTCATTTGCGGCCAGCGCAGCTGCACCTGGCCAACAAGGTCATGGTCCAGCACCAGATTAATAAAGCAACCAGCTTCTGCCTTGGCTAATAAAGCGCCGGTGATGTATTTGGCGATTATGCCGCAATGCCAGAATTGACATTGATGACCGGTTACAATCATTGGCTTATCAATAGAAATATTTTGGATATGCCCAGCAGTATAATCTAAGGCCTTGGCCAACAGTTCAGCTTTAGCCTTATGGCGTAATTGGGCCAGGGGGATATTGGCGATGGTTTTATCGCTGGATAAGGTGGCGATATTGGACAATAACTGACCGCCAAGATCAGAACCATCCGGCTGAACTACAACCTGGCCATGGCCGATGGGTTTGGCGATATTGAATTTTGATGAGGGCTTTTGCATTGCTTGGATTATGATGCTATTAAAATTATTTATTTTGACAACGGCAAGTTCCACAGCTGGCTTTGAGCTTAAGGCAATCGTTCACAGCCTGATTTAAGACTTGCATATAATGGTCCATTCTGGTTTTGGCATCATCAAGTTCGCCCCCAAAAGAACGGTTGGGATCATTATAAATCAAACTAACCGGGATTTCACACATTTTCAGACCGGAACATTGCATAAATGCCCAGAACTGCATCGGAAAGGCATAACCCTGCTCAGTTAAAGGCAGCCTCAGTACCGCCGAGGTGCGATAAGCCTTAAACCCGCAAAAGGCATCGGTTATATTCAAATCAAATTTTTGATTCAGCAGTAGCGTTAACTGTTTATTGATGTTTTTGCGATCAGGCGGCACTGTAGATTCCGGAAGATGATGCAGATAACGTGAACCGCTGATCACATCGACATCATCTCTGATAATTCGCTCAATGAAATCAGGTATTTGCACCGGTTCATGCTGAAGGTCGCAATCCATGGTGATAACCCAATTGAAATCATGGGCTTTGGCAAAGGTGAAAGCATCAATCATACTTTGGCCATAACCACAGTTTTTCGCGCGAGTTATGATATTAATATCGGTTCTGGCATCGAGGATGGCTCCACTGGCATCATTGCTGCCATCATTGATAACCAAAACATTATCGATATAATGGGCAACCTCATCGAGAACATCATTGATATACTGCTGCTCATTATAGACCGGTATTGCCAGTAGCACCTTGTTTTTTATATCTTTATCATCTGCCATAGTGTCAAATAATAGCATTAAAAGCTACTGTAAGTCAACAGATATTAAACAAATGGTAATTATCCCAAAAAGATGATAAAAAATAAGAACTTGAGACAGGATTAACAGAATCGACAACTATGACCTTAGAATCGTCACTTAGCTGCTGTTTATATAAACCTGTTTATCATAGAGTTATATTCTATGGCTATTAATACCAGACCTTGCCTGCCATTTTGCCATTAAGGCATGATTACTCAAGACTAAAGCTCCGGGAAAGTTGTATCTATCGGCTTATGGCAATATTTAAATAAATACCAGTGTAGCTTTATCTTCTTTAAATTCTTGAAAGTAAAGGCTTTACAGCTGCGGAGCTGTTATCCTGTTTATCCTGTAAATCCGGTCTAAAAATATTCTGAATAAAAAAACAGGCCAAAAACCATCAACTATATCGAAGTTAAACCAAAAAAAAACATTTAAAGGTGAATATTGAGGTTAAATGCGGCTATAATATAAAAACAGTAACAACAAATAAGGACAAATCATGATAAATATAAAGAAAAACAAGTCATTATGGCTATTTTTTGGGACATTACTCATAATTTCTTTCATTATTACCTGTCAGGCCCAGTCAATAAAACCTAAATTGCTATCCGAAAAAGATAGATATATCTTAGATGACTTCAATAACACTGAAAAATCCAAAACCGAATGGAAATTTTTTGCCGATTCGGTTATGGGCGGTGAATCTACGGGTAAAGTAACTTTTTTAGATATCGATAATCGCAGTTGCATGGCTTTAACCGGCAAAATTTCTCTGGCAAACAATGGTGGCTTTATCCAAAGTCGCAAATTAGCCATGGATGAGAAATATCTACTGGACGCAACTGATTTTGATGGTATATTAATTCGGGTTAAAGGCAATGGTAAATCCTATGGGATCCACTTGCGAACAAATGCGACCTGGCTGCCGTGGCAGTTCTATCAGGCGAAGTTTGATACGGATGAATCATGGCAGACAATTAAATTGCCATTTAAGGATTTTAAGCCTGAAAGCTTGACTAAGAAACTGGATAAAAGTAAAATCAAATCCGTTGCAGTGGTAGCGATATACGAAGAAATGACAGCAGAGCTTTATGTCGACGAAATTGAATTATATAAAGAGAATAAGATGTATAATGAACTAAATGAAAAAGAAAAATATGTAATTATCAACAAAGGTACAGAAGCACCTTTTAGCGGGGAATTTCACGATCATTTCGATAAAGGCACATATACTTGTCGTCAATGTGACAAGCCTTTGTTTTATTCCAGCTCCAAATTCAAAAGCGATTGCGGATGGCCCAGCTTTGATGACCAGATCGGCGATTCGGTCAAACAACAACCTGATGCAGATGGACAGCGTATAGAGATAATCTGTAATAATTGTGGTGGTCATTTGGGCCATATATTTAATGGGGAAGGCTATACTGACAAAAATGCCAGATATTGTGTCAATTCAATTTCGATGGATTTCATAGCTGATAAAGACCTGGAGCGCGGGATATTTGCTTCGGGATGTTTCTGGGGCACTCAATATCATCTTGATCAGGCTAAAGGGGTAATAAAATCTTCGGTAGGCTACACTGGCGGTGATGTGGTAAACCCAACATATAAGCAGGTATGTACTGGGCAAACCGGCCATTATGAAGCCATTGAAGTTTATTTTGACCCTGCAAAGACAAGCTATGAAAAGCTGACAAAACTTTATTTTGAAACCCATGACCCAACCCAGGCAGATGGTCAGGGGCCAGATATTGGCTCGCAATATCGTTCGGCAATATTTTATACCAGCGATGAACAAAAAAAGACAGCTCAGAAGCTGATCGATATCCTTAAAGGAAAAGGCTTTGATGTCAAAACTGAATTGATCGCAGCTGACAAATTCTGGTCTGCTGAAGATTATCATCAGGATTATTATCAGAATAATGGACAAAGCCCATATTGCCATATTTACACGCCAAAATTTTAGATTGGAATAGCGACGGGAGTATTAATAGAAAAGTTTTTCAATGGCATTGACATATTTGGAGCTTTTAGTCATAGTAAAAGGCATATCCTGACAGTGTTGGCGAACCTGACGGTCTTTATCGGCATCATATTTCAGTTCGACAATAGTGCTGTCTTGATATTGCCGATGTAGAGCAAAGGTATTATACTGCCTGTCAAAGCGACAGCAGGCCATCGCCCAGTCAATTGTCAGGCGTAAATCTACGGTGCTACTGAGATAATATTTTCTGGAATAACTGTTAAATATGACCGGTTCAAGCGAAGCCAGTTTATGTTTTAAGTTTTCCGGCAAATCAGCCCGCTGCAGAACCTGCCGAATATCTGAGGCGCTAAGATTATTATCAACCTGGAAACTGCCCAGCCGATAGCTTTCTTTATAGCCAAGGGGGCCTTTTTTGATTTTAAGTTCTAATGTTGGCTGGCTGGCGGCGCCTTGCAATTGACCATACCAGCGAATACGGACTTTAACACGGTCGAAATCACCATTGATGTTCTCATGATAAAAGCGATTATCACAGGTATCAAAATATATATTATTGATTTGCCGGGAATGATATATCTCAACAAACATCGCAGGATGGAGCCTGATAAGATGGTCCACCTGATATTTATCGATATGTTCGATATAAAACTTTCGCTCATAACGAGGATTATTTTTCTGGTTTGTCTGGCTTGCTTGCCTTGCCATATTCGGCCCCGTATAAAATGAGCTCAACTTTGTCACAGTTGACTTGTAATTGTTTTTGATTCATGCTGATACTTGATTCGGCTTCGAGCAGGTATAATTCTTTGATATTGTTACAGGTAAGATTTGATGCTATGATATTAGCCGGGCCAAACTCTGGTTTTTTCTGATAGGAAGCCATTACTACCTTGCAATTATTGACAGTGGAGTCTTTAATTTCCAGAGTCGAATTATCTTTGGAAGCTAAGGCGATTTCAGCTTTTTCAATTTTGACATCGGTAGCAACGATATGGCTGTGCTCACCGGCACTTAAGCCTTTATCGCCAACATTGATAATGCGTAAACCTTCAATTTCAAGATTACTGCCAGAAACATCAACGGCATCATTACCACAATTATTAAAGGTTGTGTTTTGGATAAAGCCAGTCACAAAATCACCATCGAAGGCATCACTGGATGTGTCATGTAAAAGAGAATCCTTTAAGGAAAAATCGCTCCTGATGATATTCAGGCAATCTTCGCAGCTGTTATCGGCAAATTCACAATTATAAATATCGACCGGTGATTCATAAAAATTAACCGAACCGCTCATGTTCCACCGGGCCAGGGATGGATTTGACAATCCGCTGAATTTAACATAGTGCAGCCTTGAACGTGAACCAGCTTTAATTAAGGTTAGGCCACCGCCTTGTTTATCGCTGGAATAGATTTCTATGGGCTGATCTTCATTACCTGTCATGTATACAGGCGAATATGAAAGGATAAAGCCGCCCTTTTGGATATCGATTTTAGTATCGGCAAAAACTCTAATGGTATAACCAGCCGGTAAAATTAAAGGGGAAGTGACAATGCAATTATCTATTGCGAAATCGATTGTTTTAGTCTCTTCATTAACAGTAAGAAATTCAAAATGATCGGGATTAGGGCTGTGAAGTTGCGATTCAATGGCCAACTGGTCCTGCTGAAGATAAGGCCAGGAAACAATATTAGCCTGTTGGGGAGCATCGGAGCCTGCGATTTGATATTTGACAAACAGGGGCATATATTGCTGCTTAGATGATATCTCAATAGGATCAGTTAAATCAAAGCTAACCGGATAATGTTTGGCAGCAATTTTCAAGCCTTTTGGTTCAATTATCACATCGCTATTAATTGTAGCGACGAGTTGGCCCTTTGCATTTACCAGGCCCAACAGCTGGACGGGGACACAATGAATATTAGCAATGTCAACTTCAACTTTATTAACATCTGAACAGATGAGATTGGCCAGTATCGTACCGGATGGATTTAAGGTTTTATGCACTGTCTGGCAATTAGCGTAATAATTGGCTTTAGAGAAATAGAAATCCGGATAGCTGCGATAGATAATATGTAAATTGCTTTTCAGTTCATCATCAACTTCGGCAAAAAAATCATCCAGATAATCTTTATTGCCAATTCTGCTAAGGGCTTGCAGGTAAAGGGTGTAAAAATCATTATCATTGAGCATAAGCCGCAAAAGAATGGTTTCGGTGTCTTTAGTCAGCATATACATATCAGAGATGAGCCCGCCCTGGCCATCATAGCCAACCGGTTCCAACAATGCGGTAACTGGATTATAATAGAATCGAATATTATTCCAGAAATTGCCGTGTTCAGCGCCAAAGACCATTGTGATAGCCATAAATTTAGCCATCGCTTCGGTATCAACAACCTGATTTAATTGCAGCTTGTTTTCCGTGAAAGCTTGCAGTTTATCTTTGGCAGCTAAAAACAGTTGATATTGATTGTCATCGGCAAGGGTAGCGGTAATCTTAAAAGGTTCTACACAGGAAGCATAAATACTTTGCATGCCCAGCATATCGGGGTTATTGACAACATAAAGCGGATGGAATTGAGCTTTGTCCTGCCAGAGGATATCTTCATTAAATTTCAGGATTGGTCCTTGGCGTTTCTGATTAGCTTCGATGAGTCTTTTTTCGAAATGCTCCTCAACAGCATACACTCCCCAATCCTGACCATTAACAGTGACATTAACAAATTTATAACGCAGGGAAATGAGCCCTTCGCGTCTGAGTTCCTGATGCAATAGCCATTCGTGGATATAGTTGCGTCCCGCGGGGGTATGCAGAGAAAACTGTTTCATATCCATAATAGTATTATCGCCTTTGACTTTGATTCTGAAAGACCATTTATTGGAGCCAAGATGATCGATCATATCACCTTTAAGGCGAATATCAGTTTTATAGGTTTTGCCATCATAGCGGATGGCCGCTGCGACATAAGAATCATCGGTATTGATAAGCAATCTTCTTTGCAGGGCCAAATCACGATGATATTGCAATTTCATAAAATTTTCATGTTTTATGTCAATGGTGATGGTTTCAGGCCGGGCTTTGAGGCCATCGATATAGTTACTGACAATACCCAGTTTGGTTTGCCGCAATTGACCTAAACGCCCTATCAGGGTTTTGGCACTGCCGGAGCTATGGGTCTGCAACGCAAAATAGACCCCCAGAACAAACATAAGAAGTAATACGCAGACCAGCACGAAAGCTATTGTCAGCTTATACAACAGGCCTTTGCGTTTGCGGAAGATTTTTTTTTCAGGATTGACTCCATTGTCAATATATATTTTCATCTTGGAATGACTTTCAAATATTACATTATCGCCAGGGTAACGGATCTGGCATCTGCTGGAGCAAGGCGGCAACGATGCGATATCCAACATAAAGCTGGCTAGAGGCTACCATTATTGTCAAGAAAGGTTATTGCCAGATTATCATCAAAGCTCAAGAGTGCATTGCGGGTCTTTTTCAATGATTCAGTATCAGCCAGCTCGATAACAAATAAGGCTTCGAATATTTCATTGCCATGATCAAGCCTGCGCAGGTCGGCAGCTTTGCAATGCTGTTTTAGTACATTGATGATTTTTTGCAGATCAATATCTCTGGCTTTACCGCTGGTAACAGTTAAGAGCATATTTTGATGATCGTTTTTCTGGTATTTAATGCCTTTGAAAATCAGCACAGCTATGATAAAGGCAAAAGCAATGACCGTAGCGGTTATCTGCACAGCACCCATCCCCAAGCCTATACCAATGCAAAGAAAAAGATAGCTGAGTTCTTCAGGTTCTTTTATAGCGGCCCGAAACCTGACAATCGACAAAGCTCCGACCAGACCCAGTGACAAGGCCAATGATGATTTAACCAGGGTAATAATCAGCATGGTTGTCATAGCCAGCATCACAAAGTTATTAGCAAAGGCCTTACGATTAGACAGGCTCGTGCCATATCGGGCATAAACAACCGAAAGTATATAGCTAAGCAAAATAGTCAGTAGCATACAAACAGCCAAAACCACTATCGGGATATCGACATTGGTAGTGGTTAGGTACTGCTCCCATGTTAATTCCTTTTTTTGCTGAGCTAATATAAAGTAAAACATATTATTATCATCCTTGCCGCAGCTAAAAGCCGCAATTTATTCATTTAGGGCAAATTCAATTGAAACCACACAGGTATAAGGGCACACCAGTTAACTGTTGCCCTGTCGACAAAACCGTAAATAGCATTACACTAAAATTTTATCGTAATTATTGTGATTTTTTCTTTAGATATGGACGTTTTAGAATAAATATGCTTTTTGATGTGCAAATAAAATTCCCAATGTGACACGAAGGATGTTATGCCACATTGGGAGGATTAAAGTTTAAACTTATTTAACACAGCCATCCCATAACTTGGGGAATAAGTTTGTTAGCTGGTTTTTGGTGTTAAAATAGCTATTTTTGATAGTTTGGGTTAAAAGGGAGTTTGCAAATTTTGTTGCTATTAGCAAGATGATTGTCTGTTCAGAGTTCATCTGATCCAATGTAAACTTGTAATGATACAATGTAAACTTCAGCGAGTCGGCTGCGGGCTTAGCACCCTGCTTTTTAGTGGAAGAATTGAGATTAAGCTGTATAATATTGCACTGCTGATATGTAAGGGCGAGGATATGACGTTTGTATCTTCTTTATTTACATACATTTAAGATGATGTAAAAAAATGTGTATTAGTCTCTCAGGCAAGTTGTCTGTTATATTATAATGGAATATAATTATAACTTAAATTACTGTGATAGAGGTAAAAATGACTGTTGATGTACAAGAAATTACCGCCAAAGTAAAGGCCCAGGCCAGCTTTATCGATGGGCTGATGGGCCAGTGGGAAAAAGTAATTGTCGGCCAGCGATATATGCTGGAAAGACTGCTGGTTGCGATGTTAAGTAATGGCCATGTATTACTGGAAGGGGTGCCGGGTCTGGCTAAGACCCTGACAGTTACTACGATGGCCCAGGCGATCAAAGCCACTTTTGCCCGACTGCAGTTTACCCCGGATCTGCTGCCGGCGGATTTGATAGGAACCCAGATATATCGCCCTTCTGACAGCAGCTTCTTTGTCAATAAAGGCCCGATCTTTGCTAATATTATTTTAGCCGACGAAATTAACCGGGCCCCGGCCAAAGTGCAGTCGGCACTATTAGAGGCGATGCAGGAACATCAGGTATCAATTGGCTCTGAAACCTTTAAGCTTCCCGATCCTTTTATGGTTTTAGCGACCCAGAACCCTATCGAACAGGAAGGCACATATCCGCTGCCAGAAGCCCAGGTGGATCGCTTTATGCTCAAGCTGAAAGTGACTTATCCCGATAAAGTCCAGGAACGTCTGATTCTGGACCGCATGGGCAGTACCAACCCGAAATTTGATGTTAAAGCGATTATCTCCCCGGAAGATATTATCGCCGCCCGGGCCGTTATCGATGAAATCTATATTGATGATGCTATCAAGGACTATATCGTCAATATTATCGATGCCACCCGCAACCCCGCTGACTATGGCTTAGATATCGCACCATTGATCTCCTATGGAGCATCGCCGCGGGCGACTATCGCATTGACATTAGCCGCTAAGGCATGGGCTTTTATCCAGCAGCGTGGCTATGTAACGCCCCAGGATGTCAAAACCATTGGTATGGATGTATTGCGGCATAGGGTTATTGTAAGCTATGAAGCAGAAGCTGAAGAAAAGACCTCTGAAGATATAATACAAACAATCTTCGATAATATAGAAGTACCCTAGGCAGGCTAAGCCTGCACCCCCAGCTTGAAGCTGGACACAGATTACATAAGAATCACTGGATGGTGAATGCTTCCGGCGTCGTTGCCGCCTGGAACTGGCTGGATGTCTTAAGCGTCAGACTTGATTTAATTTAATTTAACCTAACTTAATATAATGGCACAAAGGAATTACTTATGCCTTTTGCCTTGTGCCTTATGCCTTATGCCTGAATAAAATGATACCTCAAGAAATATTAAAACAAATACGCCGCCTGCAGATATATTCCAATCGGCGGGCTAACGAGCTTTTCGCCGGTGAATATCACAGCTCTTTTAAGGGTCAGGGTATGGAATTCGATGAAGTGCGGGAATATATGCCCGGCGATGATATTCGTAGCATTGACTGGAACGTCACCGCCCGCATGAACAAGCCATTTATCAAGCGTTATGTCGAAGAACGCGAGATGACCGTTGTATTTGTGGTAGATTTAAGCTGTTCGGGACAGTTTGGCTCCAAAGGCCAACTGCGCAGTGAGCAGGCCATTGAGCTTTGTTCGGTTCTGGCCTTTTCAGCTATTAAAAATAATGATAAGGTGGGCCTGATAACGTTTTCAGATCGCATCGAACGCTTTATCCCACCAGCTAAAGGAACCGGGCATGTCCTGCGGGTAATTCGTGAGCTTTTGTATCATGATAACCCGGCTAAGGGTACTGATATCAAAATGGCTCTGGAATATCTAGCTAAGGTGGTACGCAAGAAGGCCATCGTCTTTCTGGTTTCGGATTTTATCGATACCGGCTTTGACAAAACTCTCAGACTGGCGGCCCGCAAGCATGACCTCATCGCCGTTAATATCGCCGATCAGCTCGAACGACAGCTGCAATCGCTGGGGATCATCGATATGTATGACAGCGAAACCGGGCAAAGGGTTTCAGTTGATACCGCCTCGAAGGCTTTCCGTAATATCTACAGCCAAAAAACTCAACAACAGCTCAATCAGCTGGAAACTACATTCCGCTCTGCCGGGGTTGACAATATCAGCCTTACTGTAGGTGAATCTTATATCAAGGACTTGATAAGATTCTTCAAAACCCGGGAGGCTCGCCGATGAAGAAAATCTATATGCTTTTAATGATTTGCTGTTTGCTGATAGTTGGCTGCGATGAAAACAATACCAATAAAATCCCGACCGAAACTAAATATGAATTCCAGAAGCAGTTCAGTAAAGATGACCTCGATATTACCATATATCTGGAAAAAACCAGTGTTTCTGTAACAGATACGCTCAAACTTAAAATCCAGGCAACCATACCGGAGAAATTCAACCTTACTTTCCCGGAAATTAATGATGCTTTGGATGAATATGAGTTAGATATAATCAGCGAAGATACTCCCGGGCCACGACTTGGCAATAACAGCAATAAAACCTATACTTATATCTATACCCTCGAGCCCATATTAGAAGGTTCAGCTACAATTAAACCCATGGAGTTTTCCTGGCAGTTGGCTGTCGTCGATGATATAACCGCAACAGCTAAGGTTTATACCCTTAGCACCGAAGCTATCGAAATTACCATCACCACGCCATTGGAAAATGCCAATGCCGATGATATCGCTGATATTAAAGGCGTGGTTGATTTGAAAACAAAGTTTAAATTGCAATGGTTCCATTATGCGATAGCTATCGGCCTGTTGTTTATTATCCTGCTATTGATTTTGCGAACTCGTAAAGGTGAAAAAGCAATCATATATAAGCCGGTTTATAAAACCGCCCATGCCATCGCCTATGATCAGCTGGCCCAGCTGGAAGCCAGGGGCCTCATCAATGAAGGTAAGCTTAAGGAATTCTATGAATCACTAAGCTATATTTTGCGCTGGTATATTGAATATCGCTTCAAATTGCGTGCCCCGGAGATGACCACCGAAGAATTCCTGCGTGAGGCCGTGGATATTGCCAATGAGTTAAATAACAATCATACTGATCGGCTCAAGGATTTCCTTGTCCATTGTGATATGGTCAAATTCGCCCGCTATCAGCCCGATGCCTCTGAAGCCGATAAATCCGTTCTGCTGGCCAAAACTTTTATCGATTCGACTGCAAATGATGAATGTCTCGTCGACATAGGAATGAACAAGGGGGCAAAAGATGCGATTTGAGTTTGACTGGAAATGGGCATTATTAGCTTTGTTAATTGTCCCGGTGGTTGGCTGGCTGATGACCCGAAGCAATAGCAAAAGCCATCTGCGTTTTTCAACATTACATGTGGTAAAAACCATCAAACCTTCGTGGCGAGTGCGTTTCCGCTGGTTTAGTATCGCCCTGCGTTTGGCTTGTCTGACCTTACTGATTATCGCTCTGGCTAGGCCTCAGGTAGGAGACAGCCAAAGCAAAGTCTTTACCCGCGGCGTGGCAATGGAACTGGCTATTGACAGATCATTGAGCATGAAAGAACCCATGCGATACAAAGGCCAGTCTAAAACCAGACTTGATGTTGTTAAAGAAGTTTTGCGGGACTTCATCGCGGGCAATGATAATGGTTTGCCGGGCCGGGAAAATGACCTGATTGGCCTGGTTAAATATGCCATGTATGCCGATACCCTTTGCCCATTATCAACTAATCATGATGTCCTTTTAGGTTTCCTTGACAGTATTGATTTTGCTGTTGAAAGAAATGAAGCTGGTACCGCCATCGGCGAAGGGCTCATGCTGGCAGCGGCCCGACTGCATACCGCCGAAAAAGATATTTTCAACCGTAACGCTCAATCAAAATCTACCGTTGATAAAGATGAAAAATCTCAATTTGAGATCAAAAGCAAGGTTATTGTACTGCTAACCGATGGCGTAAATAACCGGGGTGAATATTCTCCCTTAGATGCTGCCAAGCAGGCCAAAGAATGGGGCATTAAAGTTTATACCATCGGCATTGGCGACAAAAACCAAAGCCGCAGCCAGTTCGACATTTTTGCGGCTATGGGCCAGATGCAGCTGGATGAAGATCTACTCAAAAAAATCGCCAGGGAAACTGGAGGTTTTTATGCCCGGGCCGACAGTGATGAAGCTTTGCTTAAAATATGCGAAAAAATAGATGAACTGGAAAAAACCGATATTGATTCAGTAGAGTATAGCCTGTATCATGAAAAATACCTGCCCTTTGCCTATGGAGCTTTGGGATGTTTATTACTAGAAATATTATTGAATTGTACGATTTTCAGAAAGATACCTTAAAGTGAAACTGCAAAATGATATAGCACTATGGCTGTTCTGGCTTTTGCCGTTTGCCTTTGGTCTGTATATGCTGTATTTCAGACGCAAACGCATTCTGCTAAGCCGTTTTGTCCAAGCCAAACTATTAGATAAGATGGCTTTGGATGTATCACGGCCTAGACAAATATTAAAAGCGATACTATTGATCCTGGCGGCCACGGCAATTATTTTCGCATTGACTCAACCGGTCTGGAATAAAAAGCCCAGGGATGTTCAGCATAAAGGCCGCGATCTGGCCGTTATTTTAGATGTATCCCGGTCCATGCTTGCTGAAGATTTAAAGCCTAATCGACTGGAACGTGCCAAGCTGGATCTTAAAGAATTGCTTGGAGCTCTCAATGGCGATCGGCTTGGAATCGTGGTTTTCTCTGGTAATGCCGTGGTTAAATGCCCATTAACCCTGGACTATGGCTTTGCGCGAATGGCTATCGACAGCATTTCCACCGAAAGCGTCACCAAAGGTGGCACGAACATTGGTGATGCTATTCGTGAAACCCTTACTAATGTTTTTGATGACCAGGAAGGCTATAAAGATATAATTCTTATCACTGATGGCGAAGACCATGACAGTGAACCGGTCAAAGCCGCCCAGTTGGCCGCCGGAAAGAACATTCGCTTATTTGTCATAGGGATAGGTGACCCTATCGAAGGTGCCCGTATCCCCATAACCGATGAGTTTGGCCGTCAAACCTATCTCAAATATGAAGACAAAATTGTCAAAACCAAACTCGATATAAAATTACTCGAAGACATTGCAACGGCAACTCCGGGGGGGAAATTCCTTAATGTATCAACTGGCAACTATGATATGACTGATTTTTATAACAGTCTGATAGCCCCGGCCAGCCAGCGTAATTTCGATCAGACTACCGTTTTTGACTATGAACAGAAATTTCAGATTTTCCTGATAATCGCTATTGCTCTGGCAGCGATTGAACCTTTGATTTCCGAGAGAAGAAAAAATGTTTCTAAATAGAATAATGATATTGATAATATTTACCTTTGCACTGCCGCTGTGGGCCCAGGATAAAACCACTTTCCCGGCTAAACAAACGGTCGCAAAAGCCAACCAGCTTTATAAAGATGGCCAATACCAACAGGCTCTGGATTTATATCAAAGTATAGATTCTGAAATAACTGAACCGGTAATTGCTTATAATCAAGCCAACGCTCAATACCAGCTGGGCAAGATCGATGAAGCCGCTGAACTCTACCATGAAGTTCTAGCTATTGCTAAAGATCAAAACCTGCGCAGTCTGGCCCAATACAATTTGGGTAATTGCCTGCTAAATCAGGCTTTGGCCCCGCCAAAAGACCCCGGAGAACCTGAAACTATTGATGACCTTAAAAACCGCGTGGGCCTGCTGGATGACAGTGTAGCCAATTATCGTCTGGCGATGACTAACAGTATCACCGACACCGAAGATGCCAAAAACAACATTGCCGTGGCACGCGGCGCAATGAAACAAATCGTTGAACAAATCAAAGAAAAACAAAAGCAGCAACCCCAATCCTCTGATAAAGATTCTTCAGATCAAAAGCCATCCGATGAGAAATCTCAACAATCAGACAATTCAGAACAATCACAAAGTTCTGAAGATAAAGAGCAACAAAACAAAGAGCAGCTCGACAAGCTCAAGCAGGATCAACAAGACCTCCAGCAACAAACCCAGCAAGCTCAGGATAAGCAAAAAAGTCAACAGGAGCAATTAGCAGATGCCCAGCAGCAGCTAAAGGATTTTACTGATTATCTACAGCAGGAATCCCAAAAACAGCAACAGACTGATGCCGCTGAAAATCTAAAACAAGCCAGCCAACACCAGCAGCAAGCCAAAGACAATATAGAAAAAAATGACAATGGCCAGGCAGCCAAAGATCAGCAAAAAGCTATAGAGCAAATGCAGCAGGCCATGGACAAAATGAAACCTGACAATGCCAATCAGCAAACCGCTGACCAAAAGCAACTGCAGGATTATAGCGAACAGTTGAAAAAAGCTCAACAGCAGCTAAAAGATGCCACCGAACAGCTCAATCAACAACAGCAGCAGGAACAACAAAAACTGGAAGAAAAACAAGGAGAGCTGCAAAAGCAAACCGAGGACCTTGGCAAAAAAATGGACAATCCCCAGCAGGCCGAGCAAATGAAACAGGCCAGTGAAAATCAGCAAAAAGCTCAGCAAAACATGAAAAACGGTAAAATGGAAAAAGCGGTTGATGACCAGCAGCAGGCTTTAGATAATATGACCAGGGCTCAGGAAATCTATCAGGAACAGGAAAAGCAAGAACAGCCCGGTGACCAGCAGCCCCAACAGTTCCAACAGATAGATGATACCGCCGAAGATGTTCTGGATAAAGAAAAAGTCAGGCAGCAACAAAAACAGATTTTAATCCGCAGATCCAACACTGTCAAAAAAGACTGGTAATACAGCCAAAGATTATGACTTTTTTTGCAAAGCTGATGCAAAGTAAATATGATATAATTCAATCGTGATGAGTTTAAGAATATGACAAACGTTAAAACAATAATTTTATTTTTCATAGCTTGTGTACTATCAGCAGCTTCTGCTTATGGCCAGGTCACCGTTAAGGCTCAGGCCTCTGATGACATTTATATAGGCGAACCGTTTAGTTTTGAAATTGTAATCGTAAACCCTAAAGGTGAACCCGAAATCGACATCTCACCCCTGGCAGAATTTTCGCCTCAATATCGTGGAATCCAAAGCAGTTCATCTTCAGGTTTTTCAATGACAGTTAATGGTCGCCGCGTCGATTCAGGTGGCAACTCCAGTCAACAGATAATTTCATACAGCATGCTGGCCACCAAAGCTGGTTCCCAAATTATCCCAGCTATCGAAGTAACCGTTGATGGCCAAAAATATAAAACCCGCCCCGTTTCCATTAATGTCCGCAGGCCCGAAAACTCTGACAAACTTGATCTGCTGGTACAAATTTCCGATACTACCTGTTATGTTGGCCAACCGATCCGTATCGCCTATATCTGGTATTATGACCCTTCATTAGGCAATGGCAGCTTAGCGGGAATTTCGGCCCCGGCTTTAGTTGATGAAGATAATTTTATTATTGAAGAAATGAACAATCCTCCCGGTACAGGTAACAAAGGCATGGAAATCCAACTTGGTACAAAAACCATCGTTGGCCGTCAATATGAAACCACCTATAAAGGCAAAAACCACATAGCAATTTCCTTTGGCTCAATCCTGGTCCCACAAAAAACCGGTAATATCAAACTAGAACCTGCAACTGTAGCCTGCAAAGTAGAAACTTCCAGGCGTCGCAGTCTTTTCGAGCAGCCGACTTATGCCCGCTATCAGGCAGTGAGTAAACCTGTCTATCTCAATGTCAGACCATTGCCGGAAGATGGCAAGCCCCAAAATTTCAATGGTTTACTGGGCACCTACCAGATCGTTTCATCGGCAGCACCGACCGAGGTTTCAGAAGGCGACCCAATTGAGCTTACAATCAAGGTTTCAGGCCAATTATTAAAAGCCGTCCAACTGCCGGACCTTAATAACGTTAAAGGTTTCCCGGGTAATTTCAAAATCCCCAATGAAATCGATAAGCCAACTATTGAAAACGGTATAAAAACTTTCAAATATATTATTCGCGCTACAAATGCAGAAATAAATGAAATCCCAGCTGTCCCGCTCAGCTTTTTTGATACAAATAAAGATCAATATATTACTGTTGCCAGTGAACCTATTGCAATCAAAGTCAAAGCCGCAGAATTTCATTCTTCCACTCAGGCTATCGGCAATGATATTATTATAAATCCAACTGTGACTCTGGTCGAATCCTCAGCCCAGGGCATTGCCGCTAATCATAATGGCCCGGAGCTTTTCCAGCAAAACCATTTCAGCTTATTAGCCACTATCTGGAATCCTATTACAATTGCTATCCTGGCTTTGCCATTTGTCCTGTTCTGCATTGCACTGGGTGTTCGCATAGCTAATTCCAGCAATCCAGTGCGTCACAGGCAAAAACTGCGTTCCAATGCGGGCCGTAATGCCATCGCTACTCTCAATAAAATCAAAACTTCTGATACTGACAAACTCAATCTCGCCGCTCTTGAAGCCTTGCGAACTTTCATCGCAGACCGCTATGATAGAACCGCTCAATCATTAACCGAAAATGATTGCAAAGAGCTGCTCACCAATGACAATTACAATCAGCAATTAATCGATGAGTTTGTCAATTTCTTCCAACAGGCCAGCCAAACCAGATATGCCGCCGGTAATTGTCGACCTGTTAATATCGATCAAATAATAAATCTCATCAGGAATCTACAAAGATGATAATCCCTAAATTCAGAATATTATTTATATTAGCTGTATTATCTTATAGCGTAATAGCTTTAGGCCAAACCGCCGAACCCAAACTCACTGACCAGCAAACCCACAGTATCGCTGACCAGGCAATTGATTTGTTTCAGCAGGCTGGCAGTATCTCAAAAACCGACCCTCAAAAAGCCAAAGAACTCTATAACCAGAGCATCCTGCGTTATCAAAAAATCATTGATGCAGGAAATATCCAGAACTCCTCATTATATTATAATATCGCCAATGCCTATCTCATGCAAAAGGATATTGGCCATGCGATTCTTAATTATCGTCGGGCCTTGAAATTTGGCAAGCCATCACCTGACCTGCTGGGCAACCTCCATTATGCCCGTACCTTAAGGCTGGACAATATCCCTGAACAGGCCCAGGACAAAATCAAAAAAACGCTGTTCTTCTGGCATTATGATTTTTCGACAAAAATAAAATTTTATATCGCGATAACAGGCTGGGTATCATTCTGGATATTATTAACAATATCCCTATGGCGTAAACGCAAATTCAAGTTGGCTATAATTGCCGCCGGTACCATTTGCCTGGCATTGGCGATTTCAACTTTCATTGACTACCAGGCATCGGTCAATGATGTCCATGGTGTCATAATCGCAGATACCGCAACCGCTCGCAAAGGTGATGGCAGCAATTATGCTGAAAGCTTCGCAAAACCCCTGCATGCCGGTACAGAATTCCGTCTGCTGGAAACCCGGGGCCAATGGCTCAAAGTTGAACTGGTCAGTGGCGATATCACCTGGCTAAAAACCGCCGATGCCGAAACCCTATGAGCAAAAAAAACTTTAAGCTGCCAGTTTAGCTTTTTGGACTAATTCAAGAATCCACTCTTCAAAGAAAAACGGATATAGATTGAGTTTTAGCGGCTCACCGGGCAATTCACAACCGCCCAGAGTCAATGACTTTATAATTCTGTCTTTATCACCAGAAAATTCTTCTGCTAGAATTCTGCCATATAAGCTTTTAAGTTTTTCCAGCCTTTGCCCGCTTTTTTCCAATCTCATATTTACCTCAATATCAGCAGCCCGGAAATAACGAAACATTTTCCTTACGGTTAAATGCTCATCTTTGAAGTAACGGCTGATACGTTCAGGAATCATTTCCGGCAATTTATTCTGGTTATATAAAGCCAGATTCGTAATTTCATCATAGCTATAATGCAAAAATGGATTGCCGAAGAATACTGCCGGGCTATAGTCTAAACGTAAATCTGCCAGATAACTATTGAAAACATCTATCTTCTTATTGGGCTGATGCAGTTTGACCGGGCCATCGCCAATAAGAATTGAATAACAATAATGATTGAAATCCGGACGATTGAACCTGACTATTTCATTATAGGCCCGCTGGAGCATGGGCAGGGTTTGATTACGAACATCAAATATTATCATCCTGGAATTCATGGTATCACGGGCTGATTTTAAAATATTGGCCGCGGTGGTTTCCATATTGCCTTTAACCGGTTGGATAATTTCGATATTATCCATACCCCGATAATGATGAATTCTTTCGTAAATATCATCGGCAAGTTCATGATCCAGAGTCATTATATGTATTCTGTCTTGTCTATCGCTATGGTGCAGCATGGTTTTAAATCTCCTGTTTTAAACGGGAAACTGTCATTTTCATAATTATGACGCTTAAACTTCATATTTGTTTGCCAAAAACCTATGAATTTTTTAAATTAATTGGGAAAAACAGCGATAATTAGCAATAAAACCATGTTTATGTTCAAATATGGATGATTCCCATAGATCTGGGGATGATTCCCGGAGGTCTGGGGATATCTGCCAGAGGGCAGGGATTAACTACCAGAGAGCTATAGATGACTCCCGGGGGGCAAGAAACAGTATAACGAAACCAGCAGATAAGCCTCAGCGGACAAAAAAAGCACCATACCTTATCCAGACATGATGCTTTTTCCATATTTATAAATTTTACCGGTTATTATCTGGCTGGCTGGCCATCGGCATCAATGACAACTACCTTGCCCATATCCAGTTTGCGTATATCAGCTTCAATCTGAGCTAAATCTCCCACTACTATCCAAACCAGTTGATCAGGATAAAAATGGGCTTGGGCCGCATCCGCTACTGACTGCACACTTTGAGCTTTGACCTTTGCCGGCAAAGTGTCATAATAATCATCAGGCAATGAATCCGTAACAAGTTGCCCCAATGACCCCAGAATCGATTCATTGGTTTCCCATCGACCTGCCTGAGTCAAAAGCATGCTGCCGGCGACATCGGCCAGTTCCTTAGCAGTTGGCGGCCTGTCAGAAATAATCTCCTGGTATTCTTTGTAAATTTCAGCCATCGCCGCTGCCGTCTTATCGCTTTGAACCGAAGTAGAAACATATTGAACTCGCTGACCATCGGTACTTGTTATCCGGCCCCGAGCGCCATAGCTCCAGCCCTTATCTTCACGGATGTTCAAATTCAAGCGGGAAACAAATGAACCGCCAAAAATATCAACCGCCATCCCCAGAGCAATATTATCAGGACTGCTGACTTCTGCGACCAGCTGTTCGGTACAGATATTTGACTGCAGGCTTCCGGGCCGGTCAATCAGATAGATTATCGATTCTTTCGGAAGCGAAACTTTTTGTATCACCTTCTGGGGCACATCGGCTTTGGCCCATTTTCCCAGACTATCTTCCAACACCGGCATGATTTGGTCCATTGTCGTATCGCCAACAATTATCAGCGTAGAATTATTAGGCCTGAGCCATTGGCTGTAATAATTTTTAATATCATCAACAGTAAGGGCCTTAACTGCCTCTGCCCTGCCGCTGCCGGTTAAGGGGCGATCATAAATATGGCCTTTGCCATAAAGCAATCTGCCAATTAATCGCATTACGGTGTCGCCAGGATTGTTCTTTTCCCGTTCAATTGCGATAAGTCTTTGGTTCTGCAGACGTTTAAAAGATTCATCGATAAATGAGGGCTTCTGGATAACTTCACTGAATATCGCCATTGATTCTGCTAAATGCTCGGCAACCATATACATTTTAACATTGGAGGTGTCAAGGGAGGTACTGGTTTGGATTTTCGCACCTAGCAAACTCAAATCACAAATAATATCAGTAGCGGCCCTTTCAGTGGTACCTTCCTTGAGCATTTCCATTGTCAGGGAAGCGATACCATCAGCTGCAAAACTATCAGAAGCTATGCCGGCATCAATCAGAAGATCAGCTCTAATCAAAGGTACCGAATGTCTTTCCACTAAAATCACCTTCAGACCATTTGCCAGACTAGCCCGTTGAAAAGTTGGAAATTTAACATCGCTAAGTTCTTTCATATCAGGCCTTTTGTCCCGGGCGACATCCTTGCCGGTAGTGCTATACTTGCCAAAAGGTTCAACTTCCAGCACATATAAACCATCAGTTAGCCACTGCTGAGCCACCTGGCAAAGTTCGGCACCGGTAATGCCGGCAACCCAATTTAATCTTGTCTTATAAAACCCGGCATCTCCGGTAAAAGTTTCATTGCGAGCCAGAATATTAGCCTTACCGTTAAAACCACCCACCTGCTCTATTCCAAATAAGAAACCCGTTTTATAAGCTTGCTTAGCAATAGCTAATTCTCTTTTACCGGGTCCTGCGGTAATAAAATGCCTGATTTCTTCTTTTACAATCTGTTCAACCTGCAAAGCATCTGCACCGGGACTGAGACTGACCCTGACAGTGAACTGTCCGCCAATTTCGTCCCTGCCAACACGGCTGCTTATACTCGTTGCTAACTGTTCTTCCCGCACCAGTCTGTTATGCAGTCGGGATGCATCGCCCTTGCCCATTATATCACTTAAGAGCTGAAGGGAAGTATTTTCTTTCGATTTGAATTCAGGAACATTCCATACCATAATCAACATAGTCTGGGGCACCCTGTCCTGAATTTTCTGACGATGTGTGCCTGTCATTTTCGCTATCCAGCTTTGATGTTTAACTAAAGGCGGCCCCGAAGGGATATTCCCAAAATATTCTTCTACCTTCTGAATTATCTCTTTGGTATCGACATCACCAGCTATGCTGATAACCGCATTGGCGGCCCCATAATATTTATTAAACCATTCATGCACATCTTTCAGGCTGGCTGCCTGAAGGTCTTCCATCTCGCCAATTACCGTCCAGGAATATGGATGGCCAACCGGATAGGTATTTTTGGTAACCAGTTCCCAGCTTAAACCATAAGGCATATTGGCATACTGGCGTTTTTCATTCTGGACTACATCCCGCTGTTCATCAAGCTTGGCCTGATCGATAGCTCCAGTCATAAAACCCATTCGATCTGATTCCATCCACAACATTGCATCTAAGGCTTCTAATGGAACCGTCTCAAAATAATTAGTGCGGTCCTGATTAGTTGTTCCATTAAGGCCAGTAGCCCCCAACTCTTTCATTGGTTTGAAAAAATCGTCATTGCAATGTTCGCTGCCATTAAACATCAAATGCTCAAACAGGTGAGCAAAACCAGTTCGGCCCGGCTTTTCATTTTTACTGCCGACATGATACCATACATTATAAGCCACAATCGGAGCTTTATGATCCTCATGCACCAACAAAGTCAAACCATTATCAAGGACATGTTTTGTATATGGAATATCAATCGAATCAATGTCAAGCTGAGCAGGCCCATTACAACCAGCTAAACTTAAAATCCCAATAAGAGCCAAAAACATATTTGCCATGCGAGTATTCATTTTAAAATCCATAAAATATCTTCCTGTATCAAAAAAGCATAAGAGGGTCAGAACAAACTTTGGAATATATGGTAATTATTCGGAGCAACTTTGTCAAGCACCCTGAAATAACAAAAGCATCATGCCTGGATAAGGTATGATGCTTTTGTTTATTCTTAAAAATATTTCTACAAACTATTATAAAGTAAAACCATTAAGATATGCTTTACTGACATACTGATTGGCATCTTCATAATTAGTAACTTTCAAATTCTTGGCATCCCAATCCAGTGCCTTACCTGACCTGACAGCCAGATTACCCAGCAATACAGTTTCAGTCATCGGGCCAGCATAGTCAAAATTACTGCTGGCTGCCTTGCCGCCCTTACATGCCTTAATCCAGTCATCATAATGGCCATTGGTTCTTTCAAATAATTCTTTTGGTTTACCAAAATCCTTCCCATCTTTCAGGTACAACTTTGGATTTGCGCCATAACAGCCACACAGCAATGTGCCTTTATCCCCAACCATCAAAACGCCATTGTCGCTAAGGAATTTAATCTCTGGCGGGCAGGTTGGCATCATTTTACCATCATACCATTTCATTTGGACTGCAGGCCTTTTACCTTCAGCAGGAAAATCATAGGTAACCATCGAAACTAAAGGACCAGTTTCTTTAAATACCGGGGTGCTGATTGCTGACACCTTTGTTGGCGATGTCAAATCCAAAGCCCAATATGGCACATCAATGATATGACAACCCATATCGCCTAAAGCGCCACAGCCATAATCCCACCAGCCGCGCCAGTTAAATGGAGCATAGGCACTATTATAAGGTCGGTGCGGCGCACAACTCTGCCAAAGATCCCAGTTAAGGGTATCTGGCACTTTATGAACTTCTTTTGGCCGGTTAATCCCCTGGGGCCAGACATCAATAGGCCGATTGGTCCAGCAGTGGATTTCTTTAATTTCGCCAATTGCCCCAGCTAAATAATATTCTTTGATAACACGAATACCACTGCCTGAACGTCCCTGATTACCCATCTGAGTTGCAACTCCAGCCTTTTTAGCAGCTTGGGTAATAACCCGGGCTTCATGAATGGTATGAGTCAAAGGCTTTTCGCAATATACATGTTTACCAGCTTTGATCGCCGCCATAGTTGCTACCGCATGGGTATGATCGGGCGTCGTTACGATAACTGCATCAATATTGTCTTTTTGCTCTTCCAGCATTACGCGATAATCTTTGTATTTCGCAGCTTTAGGGAATGTATCAAAACCCCATTTCCCCCTTGCCCAGTCAACATCACAAAGAGCGACAATGTTTTCACCCTTACAGCCACTTAAATTTGAGGTAGCTTTACCACCGCAGCCAATAGCTGCAATATTCAGCTTTTCACTTGGCGCTTTAAAACCTGGACCGCCTAGTACATGACGTGGCACAATCGTAAAAGCTGCCGCAGCCGCTGCACCGGCTAAGAATTTACGTCTATTGATAGTATTATCATTGCTATTGTCTACTAATTTACTTTTCTGGTCCATTAATTGCTCCTTAAATAAATATATTAACCCTATATTATGCTACCTTACATAAAAAATATACTAATACCAACCATTAATCTACTAAAATCAGCCACTGGTATATTTTAGACTCTGATAATAACTGGTTCATAATTATTATATTTTTCGGCAAAATACTGAATTTACGTCAGTTTTTACTGTTTATGTAAATCTCAGCAATACTAAATCTTATATCTTAAAAACCTTTTCAAGGTAAGCCCTATCCAATCGATAACTTTCTAACATACCCAGAGGCTGTGCCCCTTCTATCTGCATCCAACCTCGATAGTTTATATCTTCCATCGCCAGTTGAACTGCAGTAAAATCTACTTTACCTTTGCCAAATAAAAAACCATAGTCCTTGGCATGAAATTCGCAAATAGTATCACCTAAAAACCGAATCTCTTCATAAATATCATATCCCTGAGTATGAGAATTGCCTACATCATAATAGACTTTTATCGCCGATGAACCAACCCGCTGAATAATATCCATGTGTTCCCAGGCTGAAAGCCAACTTTCAAGGCCAAGAACTACCCCGGCTTTTTCCGCCTTTGGAGCTACCTGCTTTAATTTTCTTACTACTTCATCAATACCTTTGGCATCGCTTCGTAAATCTCCTTGATTAAAAAAAGCCAACAATACCACTTTAGTATTCAATCGCTTGCATACATCAATACTATCAGCCACCCACTGTTCTGCACGAAGGTCAGATTTATAAGGCACTGAATTCAGCTCGCCGATAGCAAGTGAAGCTATTTCAATACCACACTTCTTAGACTCAGCCAAATATTTTTCCTGCACATCTTTTGTACGCAAGTGCATATCATTTTTTACAGAACCAAGGCTAACCTGAACCCCATCAAGGCCAAGCTGCTTTGCTACAGAAAAGCATTTCGGACTATCACCCTGACCAATACTCCAGTCGCAAACTCCAATTTTTATCCTTTTATCTGACATCATAATTTTAACCCATCTAATCTGACATCCATTTTTTTTGTATCCCGCAAAAGTTCATTCCAGGTAACGCGACGTTTTTGATATGCCGCGGTTCGGCCCAGAATCGTAACTAAATTACTGCGAACACTTTCAGCTACGGTGTTATTAATATAATTTTTTCCCATAATGTTTCTATGGAAATCTGCAATATTATTAACTGCCCCCTGATGGTATATTGTGGATGTACTGCCGCCAGTATAATATTCCTTGCCTCGAATAAAAACTTTACCGCCATATTGAGTTTCAAGCACGCCTTTTGTACCAAACATGCGATTGCGAATCCCATCGGGCTTAGTGTCATGGGCATTAAACTGTCGTGAACTGAATGAAATACCTACCTGGTCTGGATATTCATATACTAATGAAAAATTATCCCAACAATCACCGACATCAGTTCTAACCTTTCGACTGCCTGTTCCGGTTGCATGCAAAGGCGTCTTTTTCATAATCCAGCTCATAACATCCAATGAATGGATATTCTGTTCGGTAATAATATCACCGGATAATGCTTTATCAAAAACCCAGTTTTTCAACCTGGCTTCTGGTGTGCCAGGCTCTGCCTGCCTGCCTAATCTTCCGCAATGATAACTGGCTTCACCAAAAACCATATCGCCTATCGCACCACTATGCACTCTCTCGATAGCTTTAATATAAAACTCATCTACCCTTGTCTGAAAATCTACCAGAAAACACAAATTCTTTTTCGTGGCTTCCTTACCGCTAGACTCAACATTTTTACTACCCGGCACATCAACTGCTATAGGTTTGGCAAGATAAACATGCACACCAGCTTCGACAGCATTTTGAGCCTGCTCCGGGTGAAAATAAGGCGGGCTCATTATAGCAACTGCATCAACTTTGCTTTCCAACAATTTCTTATAACATGAAAGAGAAGTATAGCGACGATTAGCTGGAACATTAAATCTTCCACCAAAAGCATCAACGCGATCCTGAAAATAGTCCGCCGCCGCAACGATATTATAACCACCATGCTTCTGGAATAAATCGGCGATCCAGCTACCCCGCCCTCCACAACCTATAATGCCAAGATTAATTTTGGAGTTCTCATTACTTCCTCGCACAGGTTCAGGTTTGACAAGAGCCAACGCCAAAGCACTTGTGCCAACGCCAGAAATAAAATTCCGTCTGGTTAGTTTATTGTCTACCATATCTATTTCCTTTTCTTATAATATTAGAACGATAACAACAAATGCCATATATACATATATGCCAAAGCCTCATTATCTTCCCATACACGTTTTAATATTTCTTCATCGCCTTTTATCTCGGGCAGTTCCTTGCGAATTTCCTCCCAGGACAGGCAAATACCCGGTTTGAGTTCTATTGTCTCGTTTTCATTCATGATAATCTCTCCTAATAAACACCATATTCACGGGTAAAGTCAGTTAAAGCCTTCAAATTCTCAATTGAGGTATCATTCTGCATAATCGCCGATGAATCCATAATATAACCACCATCTGCGGCAACTTCATCAATAACCTTCTTGCACAATGCCCTTACCTTATCTGGAGTTTCATAAGCTAAAATATAGTTGGGAATCCCGCCGCTGATACAGAACTTATGCCCTATCTTTTTATGCACCTCAAATACATCATCCTGGTCGACATGAAAGACTATGCTACCTGCTGGTAATTCCAGAAATGAATCAAGATGGGCCAGCCAGCGACCTTCGGCATAAAAAAGAGTCTGATGCCCCTGCCGCCAGATTTCTTCGATGATTGGTTTAAGTGTGGGCCAGAAAATATTATTAAAATGATCCCAATTAATAAATGGGGTACAGCCCCGATGCATCCAGAAAGCGATCGGGACATTTTTGTCAGGATCAGCTCCTGAAAGTGCATTATGTAAAATATGAGGCATCAATGCTTCGCAGGCTTTTTTAACCTTTTCTGGTCGTTCATGCAGATCCATGACCAAACCAATATACCCGCGCATCTTGTCAGCTAATATATCAAACGGTGCCTTTAATATCCCTGAGATAGCTGAGACCATACCATAATCATTCCGCATCTTTTGAATTTGCGGACCAAAGGCATTAAAATAGCTTAACAGTGCCATCCCTCCTTTAAGGAATGACAGGTTATTACGTAAATTCACCGGTTCACCGGCGGCACAAACATCTTTTGATGCTCTGGGCAGCCAGACATTAAATAAGAATTCCGTAGGATTTGCTATCAAAAGATCATATTCATCTTCCCGCATAAATGCCTGACCTTCCGGAGGTTCTCGATATTGAAAACCGACATTTTCCGGAATATCCAGACCCGGCACCGCATAATACCTGATTCCCGCCGCCTGAGTCAGCCCCGTCCAGACATAAACCATATTCGGGACCATAGCGTCCCAGTCGAAATCTCTGGCACATTGATTAACCGCTTCAAACGCTAAATTATAGTCATGAGAAACCTGCTGACAGGTAAAACCGGCATATTTGGCGGTAAATTCTGCCACAAATGGCCTTATCGGCACACGATCGGGCTTTTCGTTCCGCATTGCTGTAGTATAACGCTTTAACCGCTGCTGATATAGCTGCTCCATTGTTAACATTCAGTCACCTCAAATAAGATATTTGTTGATTTGCCATATTCTCCCTGATAAATATATAAAAATCTATGACTATCGAATCATTTTTTGGTATATTTTCGGCATTAAACAATTATTATAGGGTTAAACATAATCGACAATCATCCATTGGAGCTCACTATGGATCCATACCAATTTCAAAAAGACTTCTTTGGCCAAATAGATGAAATAAGCGGCGCTGTGCGTTTATTTGATTATTTACCTGAAATACATCTTTTCATAAAAAATCAGCACAGTCAGTTTGTCAAAGTCTCTCAAGCCAATCTAAACCTCTTAGGTGCCAAAAGCGAAAGCGAAGTAATCGGCAAAACCGACCGGGATTTCTTCACTAAAGATATTGCTGATAAATATATCGAAGAAGACAGGCAAGTAATGGCTCAACATGGCCCGTTTATCAATAAAATATGGCTGGTTCCCAGCGATAATGGCCTGTTAAACTGGTATCTATGCACCAAAATCCCCTTATTTAACAAACAGGGCCAGGTCACAGGCTTAGCTGGTACCCTGCGAGACTACAAAACCGCAGGGGCAGTGCTGGAACCTTATAATCGAATCGCAGATGTTATAAAATACATCAATGACAACTATCATCAAACTATAAAGATAACTGACCTTGCCGAATTGGCTCATTTATCAGTCAGCCAATTTGAAAGGACGTTCAAAAAATTATTTCACACCTCGCCCCTGAAATATATCATCAAAGCCCGGCTGAAATATGCCTGCCAATCGCTGTCACAGACCAATGAAACCATCACTCATATAGCTCTTAAGACCGGTTTTTATGATCATAGCTACTTTACTAAAATATTCACGAGATATATTGGCATTAAACCCGGGCAATACCGGGAGCAATATTATAAAAATAATCACAGCCATCCCATATGAGGTGGGGCTAAAACTAAATATTTCAAAATAGCGGGATATGAGTTACACTGTAGTT
>JAEIOG010000048.1 GCA_016342495.1 Phycisphaerae bacterium | reverse complement strand
TGTAACTACAGTGTAACTCATATCCCGCTATTTTGAAATATTTAGTTTTAGCCCCACCTCATATGGGATGGCTGTGAGATTGAAACTGAGATTCTTATTTGGGATATGTTTATAACGTCTTGCAAAAGTCGCCCAATGCAAAGCACAGATTCGCTGAGTTTCAGGATCGGTCCATAGCGAGGTTTTCTCTTTCGGGTTGGCAACGGTATAGCCCGGACAGCGATGGAAATTCAGGCAGACATGAATATTATACTTTATCCCCCAGTTAACGGCCTGATCAATTTGGGCCAAAACTTCTTCATTGAAACTGGTCCAGTCATTATCCTTGATCCAGCAGCGATAATCCATGGGCAGACGCACAAAATTAAAGCCAAGTTCAGCGATAAGCTTGAAATCTTCTTCAAGAAACGGGCTGTTATTCCAGTCTTTATGGAATTTATTCAGCAGATTGAAACCGCGATAGCCAGGAAGCTTCTCGGCGGTTGGCTCAGGCAAAGGTACAGCTCGTGCCGGTTGAGCTAATGCAATAGAGATGAACATTAAGATAGAGATAAATGCTGCTAAAATTGTTTTACCGTACATTTCCATTTCTCCAATTAAGTTGTTCTGATCATATTAATCACTTAATAATTCAATTACCTCTTTCAGGTTTGTCAAAATCATATCTGTCAGTGCCATAATCTCATCAGTGGGTTTGACCAGATCGGGTATCATAATCGCTTTCATACCGGCGGCCTTGGCGGCTTTGATGCCATTAGCTGAATCTTCCAGCACGATACAATCCTGCGGGTCAATAGCCAGCATGGATGCCGCTTTCAGAAAGATGTCCGGGGCGGGTTTGGATTTTTCCACCTGATCGCCACAAATTATCGCATCGAAATCATCAACAATATCAGATGCCTTCAGTTTATAGATAGCCATCTGACGATAAGTCGAAGTTGCCAGGGCACAAGGAATATCATTAGCTTTAATAAATTCCATCAGCTCAGCAAAACCGCTCTTAATGGGGATACCGGGGTTATCGACATAATCGAAGATATAGCTGCTGGCGGTGCTTTTAAGATTTTGATAATCCAGATCAGCACCCAAAGCATCAAAGAGCACCAGCGACACCCCATGGGCATTGGCCCCGGTCATATTGTCAAAAGTAATATCATCGATATGATAACCCATATCATTAGCGGCCCGCTGCCAGCAAAGCCGGGCAACCCGCTCCGAATCCATAATAAGGCCATCCATATCGAAAATAACTGCTTTGTTTGTCATAATATAATCCTGATAAATATTTACTATAAGCCAGACCCGATTATAAAACATTTTATACAATATCACAACACCTTTTTCCCCCAGCTTGAAGCTGGACACGGCTTACATAAGGGTCACTGGTCGGTGAATACTCCCGGCGGCGTTGCCGCCTGCATCGGGCTGGATGTCGTAAGCGGGGGACAAATGTTAATAAATTCATTCCAGCCCGATGACTCATTCAAAAAGAGATCCGTGCGATTATTGGATGCAGGACATACTAAATTAAAAAAGCGGTTGGCCTTTACAATCAGAAGGCCAACCGCTTTTTTTGTATTTAATGGGTACAGTAAAGATAAATGCACATCTCAGGAATAAAGCTGAATTTAATTTCCCTTAAACTCCGATAAGACAATTTCAGTAATGGCATTATAACTGTTTTCACTATTGCCTTTACAGATAATTCTCAGGTCAGTTGCTGGGGAGGCATTAAACTCATATTTTTCCAGGCCATTATTATAGCCACTGCTCTTGCCCTTAAAAACAGTTATCCATTGGCCACCGCCGCCAGAGAGCTGAATTTCAAAATCATACTTACGACCATTGCCCTTATACCAGGCAATCGATATCTCCGAAGCTCTGGCATTATCTACCAGTTCCAGATCAACAGAAGCTATATTTTGCGAAGTGGCCCAGCGGGTTTGCAAATCGCCATCAAATGCATTGGCGATAGGATTGTCGGCTTCCTGACTGGTCACTTTGACATAGTCAGCTAACTTCAATCGCCCTTGCTGCTTTTGACGCTCCTGATCCAGTTCGCTGGCAGCGACAACCGTAAAAACGCCCTTCTGTTTGATGTCAACTGAAGAAGCGCCAATCATTACGGAAAACTCACCGGGTTCTACCACCCATTGCATATTCTCATTTAACAGCTGAATATCATCTGGTTTAATAATGAATTGCACAGTTCGGCTCTGGCCTGGTTTCAAATGGATTCGATCAAAGCCTCGCAAATTCTTTTCATAAGTTGTAACCGAACTAACCACATCACGGGTATACAGCTGAACAATTTCGTCACCGGCGACCTTGCCAATATTAGTAACATCGACCATAACAGTAATAATATCATCAGGAGCGATAACTTTGGGCGTAATTTTCAAATTACTGTATTTGAATTTGGTATAGCTTAGCCCATAACCAAATGGATAAAGTACACCATTAACCCGGGAACCACCCCGAAAACAATCAATTTGCGAATTAGGCTTAGCCGGAAAATTCATTGGCAGCTGACCAACTGTCCGGGGAAATGTAACTGAAAGCTTACCACCGGGATTATAATCACCAAAGAGCACATCGGCTATCGCCTTGCCGCCCTGAGAACCGGGATACCACGCCGCTAAAATAGCCGGAACATTTTTATCAGTCCAGTTTATCGACAATGGCCTGCCACTAATCAGAACCACAACCACAGGTGTACCGGTAGCATGAACGGCTTTTAATAAATCCAGCTGACGACCGGGTAGGTTAAGACTGGTGCGAGATTTATTTTCACCACAGGTTCGGCCATTACCGCCAACAACAACGACTGCAATATCGGCAGCCTTTGCCTGGGCAACCGCTTTGGCGATCTCATCGGATTCATCATTAGTCAAAGGCATTGGCAAAATTTCGCTCTCTGGCCAGTTGGCATCAACGATATCACAACCTTGGGTATAAATAACTTTTGTTGTATCGCCGACCTTGTCACGAATACCCTGCAGGACAGTTGTAACCTCAACAGCAACCGGGCCATAATGAGTCAGAGCATATTTGGCATCATCAGCATTAGGTCCACAGACTGCTATGGTTTTTATTTCATTTTTATTCAAAGGCAAAAGATTATCATTTTTCAACAATACCAATGACTCCTGTGACACCTTCAATGCGACTTGCTGATGTTCATCGCAATTAACGATTTTGTCGGCTTTGGCGGTATCTTCAACATAAGGCTTGTCAAAAATCCCAACCATAAATTTAACCCGCAAAATATCACGCACACGGTCATCAATAACATTCATAGGGATACGGCCTTCACTGATAAGCTCACGTAAAGGTTCTACAAAGCTATCAGGACTGCGAAAAGTACAGCGAACATTTAACCCAGCCATCACCGACTGGTAAATAGCATCTTTGTAGGTAGCGGCAGTTTTGTGTTTATTATACATATAAACCACAGCATCACTATCGGAGACAACATAACCTTTGAAGCCAAAATCATTGCGCAAACGGTCAGTCAACCAGTATTTACTGCCCTGGACAACCACTCCATCATAATCATTATACGAACTCATAACACCAAGAGCCCCGCCCCGCTTGATAGCTTCTTTGAAAGGCTTCAGGAAAATATTTTCAATTTCACGGGGAGATGTCTTCGGGTCACAACGCCCCAATCCTTCACGTGCCCCCTTATTAACACTATAGACCGCAAAGTGCTTGGCCGTCGATGCCACCTGAAAATCTTTTTGCAAACCCAAAACCATTTCTACACCCAGTTCTGCACACAGATAAGGTGATTCACTATAAATTTCTTCATAGCGGCCCCAACGCTGATCATAACCAACATCTAAGATAGGAGCATATACATTGGTATAACCCAGCAAACGAGCTTCCTGACCAGTAATTTCGCCTATTTTGCGGACAAGCTCACGGTTCCAGGTATGGCCTATGCCAAGCTGCGTGGGGAAATTGGTAGCTTTGTAACTTTCGATACCACGAATACCTTCATTAGTAAAATCAACCGGAATACCTAGACGGGTTTGTTCGATAAAGAATTTTTGTACTTCATTGATAGCCCAGGCATGTTTTGAAGCGGGCCAGACACATTCATGATCCTGAGGAGCTTTGCCCCAGCCTCTGAAACCATTTAGATGTTCATCTATCGCCCCGATACCATCTTTCCAGAGTTTATCTTTCCATTGCGGGGTTGGCAAAGGGTCGGCTAATACCCGCTGATAGCCATAAAGAGTAACCATCTGGCAGGTTTTCTCTTGAACATTCATTTGCGACAATAAATCGTCAATACGTTTTTCAATATCAAGCTTAGGATTCTCGTAAGGATCCATCTTTCCATTTTTATTTAAATCTATCCAGTTGCCATGATATATATCACCTTGCTGGGCACTAACTATTGAAATAAAACCAAGTAATATTAACAAGATAAAACTTTTACGCATAAATCCACTCCTCAACAATCAGGATATAACACCTAAACTTTTTCGTTTAACTTATTTATTACCAGCCAACCCGTTTTGGATTAGTCAGCAGGCGGTTGGCCTGAGCATCATCAAAGCGTTCAGCCCGAGGGTCCCACTTAAGCTTTTTGCCTAATCGCATGGCAATATTGCCCAGATGACAAACCGATGCACTGCGATGGCCAATTTCGATATTTGAAATCGGCTGACTGCGGGTGATAATCGAATCAATAAAGTCCTGACCATGATCCAGACTCTTGTAAAGCAGCTTATCTGTTGATTTAAACTTGATATTCTGAGGCGAACCAAGCGATGATCTGAAATAACCTCTATCGACAACAACAGTAGCTTCACTGCCAATGAAATGGATTGATCCAGGCTTATCGCCGGTCTCTCTGGTTTTGACAATAACTTCAGTGCCATTTTCATATTTATATCGGTAATCGATTCGGGTCGCCGTGGTAAATAAACCATCTTCAGGGAATTGCCCGCCGGTATCTTCGATTTCTATTGGCCCGGAATTATCAGCATCCATTGCCCATTGAACAATATCAAAATGATGTGCGCCCCAGTTAGCCATCTGCCCGCCGGCATAATCCATGATAAAACGGAAATTATAATGACAGCGTGCCTTGGTATATGGTGCCCAGGGGGCAGGGCCCAGCCACATATTATAATCAAAGCCATCGGGTACTTTTTCAGGTTGCCAATTTACCGGATTTCCCCGGCTGTTTTCCGGCAGGAATATTTCTACCCGCTTGACATCACCGAGATAACCATTACGAACAAGTTCACAGGCAACTCGAAATTCGGTAGCGGATCGCTGCTGGGCACCGGTTTGTAAAATTCGCTGATAGAGAGCCAGAGTATTAGCCATATCCCGGCCTTCACTGACATAATTAGTCAGGGGTTTTTCACAATATATATCCTTGCCGGCCCGGGCAGCAGCCATGGCAATCTCGCCATGCCAATGATCAGGAGTAGCAATGACAACTACATCAATATCTTTATGCTGCAATAATTGGCGATAATCACCATACATCGCACATTTAAGATTTTCATGCCTGTCTCGATGAGCTTTATCTACATCGCAAATCGCAATCGGCTGAACTATGCTACGGGCAACAAAATTTGCCAGCAAACCAGAGCCTCGGCCTCCAACACCAATAAAACCAAAATTAATTCTATTTGACGGTGAATCGGCACCTATAACTGATGATGGTAGCACCATCGGAAATACAACCGTAGCGGTCGCTAATGCACTATTTTTTAAAAATTTTCTTCTATTCAATTTCAATTCTCCAGGATGCTGGTCTTTGCCTGTTGATAAAGGCATAGTAATTCATAATCCTTTATTATATTTCTTTTTCATGGATATTTCGCCTGTTTTTTTGAAGATTTTGCCGGAACGGGGCTATTGGCGAAATTCCATAAGCACAAATACTGTATTGCCACCGTTGACTTTACAGGTAAGCAACTCATGTTAAAATGAAATATTGATTGATCTGCGATTAATTAAGGCTGGATGCCTGACTTGCCTTGACTAGCCCTGTAAACGCACGGCATCCATAATGCCATTAAAATAGCCCAGTGATTCAGCAATGCCAACTAAGGGTTTGTCTGCATCTTTTTCATATTCGAAGGAGCAAATCCCCGGATACTTGATTTTATACAGGGCCTTTACCACAGCTGTCATATCTATAACGCCACGGCCCATTTCCACAGTAGTGCCCTTAACGGTTTTTTCAGTTACATCTTTTATATGTAAATCATAAAGCCGGTCGGCATATTTAATTATTTCAGGGGCCGGAGAGACATTTGCCCTTTGGGTATGGCCGATATCAATACATAAACCAATTCTGCTGTCTAAATTTTTAATTTTTTCATAAACTGCTTCAGGCACTGGATAAACTTCATCCCGTGGGCCATGATTATGAATTGCCAGTTTTATATCATACTGTTTTACATTTTTTTCCACCTGGCCCAACAAATCGACATTGGGAACCCCAACAATGGTTTTAAGCCCTATAGCCGAACCCAACTTGAAAGCTTTATCAACTTCCTCGACAGAACGCATATAAACAACACCTATAGTATAGAAATTTATCTTGGCGGCCTTGACCGCCGCAACTATAGCTTCAGTCTGCTGGGCATTAGAATCCAAGGGGAAATGCATATCTTTTAGAGAAATATTGCTAATTCCAACCTGCTGAGTCATTTTAAGAGTTTTTTCGAGGTCAAATTTGAGAAATGTATAGGATGCAATTCCTGTTTTCAACCTTTCTTGGGGCTTTTTGACAGGTTCAGGGGGATTTTCCGGTTCAGCCTGACAAACATCAGGACCAGCCACCTGCGAGAAGCTACAAACTGCTGCCAACTTCAAAAAATCTCTGCGATCAGCCTTAAACATCACAAAATCTCCATGTAAGCCAAAAAAAGCTACTAATATCGAACTTCCATTTAACCATTTAAAAGCAGGTATCTCTAAAAACAGTTTAGATTACTTTTTTTTATGCCAAAATGGCCAAAAAACTGTTTTTTTAGAGGTAGTTCAAAGTATTCATTTGCTAAAATACAGTACCGATAATATTATTATCGTTTAATAAATGCAACAATTAACTTAAAATAGACCGTTTTTTTCTACATTATTTTTATCAACTGCCACAATGAAATGTCTACATAATGCGATTTTTACTCTATAATATACGATATTGTACTGGAACAGGCTGGAAATTCCACCTTCGGGGCGGTTATCTCAAACGCACCCGGGCCAATGCCAAACGAATAATTGACTTCATAAAGACCAAAAAACCCGATATTGTAGGCCTGGTCGAGGTAGATTCAGGTACATATCGGACTGGAAAGAAGAATCAGGCTGAAAAAATAGCTGTTGCTCTGGAACACAGCCATGTTTATGAATCAAAATATGGTCAGAATTCCTGGCTCCGAAAGATGCCACTGGTCAAAAGCCAGGGCAATGCTTTCATTACCGGCGAACAAACACATATAAAACGCTTTCATTATTTCAGTTCAGGTGTAAAAAAGCTGGTAATTGAACTGGAATTTGAAAATTTTGCGATTTTTTTGGTACATTTATCTCTGGGACACCGCAACCGCCATAAGCAACTGTATGAGCTACACGAATTATTCAGCAAAACCGAAAAACCGATAATTGTAACTGGAGATTTCAACCCACTCTGGGGCGATGATGAGCTGGATTTATTCAAAGCTGCTACAGGACTGATAAATGCCAACCTGCAGGGCTTACCAACTTATCCCAGCACCAGACCCAGACGTCAACTGGACTTTTTCTTGCATAGCCCGACAATTCAGGTTAACCATTTTGAAATTCCGCAGATTCAGCTTTCAGACCATATGCCAATTGTGGTAGACTTTGAAGTTGTAAAGAGCCTGAAGAAATCGCTTGATACTAATAATTAAACTACAATATAAGAATTTATAATATATGAGCATTTTTGAAATCGGCATGATGGCATGCTTTGGTGCAGCCTGGCCTGTTAGTATTTATAAATCAATTAAATCCAGGTGCAATGATGGCAAATCATTATATTTTATGATAATCGTGCTGTTGGGCTATATTTGTGGTGTAATCCATAAGTATTTTTACAATATGGACAATGTTATCTGGCTCTATATTTTCAACAGCCTGCTGGTTTTTATCGATCTTGGTTTATATTATCGTAATCACAAAAGGAATCAGATATGAAGTCTCTATTTGGACCTACCAAGATCAACATGCATCAACTGCAATCTATGCTACAAAACCATGCGCCAGGAATATGGTATATATTGCCTGGCAAAAAAACGTCGAGAATAACATGGCACTAGAATTTGAACTTATAAACTGGATAAAAAATCAGGATCGGGAGATCGGCTCTGACATCCTCACTGACATTGGCGATGATATGGCTATTGTACAGTTTGGCAATGAAAAGCTCCTGATTACCGCTGACATGCTTTTACAGGGTCGTCATTTTGATCTTGATCAGACGCCCCTTGAAGATGTTGGTTATAAAGCGATGGCCTGTTCACTCAGCGATTGTGCTGCGATGGCATCTTTACCGGTCGCTGCTATCGTTTCTGTCGCTTTGCCAACCGATATGACAATGATCCAGGCCCAAAAACTTCACGCTGGCATTCAAAAGGCCGCAAAATCATACAATTGCCCGGTCATCGGCGGTGATACCACCAGCTGGCCCCAGCCACTGGCAATCAATATAACCATGTTTGCTAAGACCGATGGCATCGAACCGGTAATGCGATCCGGTGCCCAAACTGACGATATTATCATGGTTACCGGCACACTGGGCGGCTCGCTGGCTGGCAAACATCTGAATTTCCAGCCTCGAATCAATGAAGCTCGCCAACTTGCCCAAATGGTAAAAATCAATGCCATGATGGATATCTCCGATGGTTTAGCTGGCGATTTGCCCCATATTTGCGACCAATCTAAGGTATCAGCGATCATCAACGCCAAAGACATTCCCATTAGCGATCAGGGGCAAAAAACTAAAGATCCTTTAATTGCCGCCCTTGCCGATGGTGAAGACTTTGAACTGCTTTTCACGGTTAAACCTGCAGATTGTGCTAAAATCCAGCAAAATTGTTCTATACAAAGTCAATTGCAAATTACTCCAATAGGCATTATAATAGAAGCTTCTGAGGAAAAAGTTTATATTCGTGATGGACAAGAAACAAGGCCTTTAACTATAAAAGGTTTTCAACATTTTTAAAGATAATACTAAAATGTCACAAATAATGAAATTAATCAGTACCAGCGTATCTCAGACCATTGAACTGGGACAGAAACTGGGACAGGCAATCAAAGGCGGCGAAATCTTTGCCTTAGATGGCCAACTCGGTGCCGGCAAAACCCATCTGATCAAGGGCATCGCCCAAGGTCTGGAAGTCTATGATCAACAAAGCGTTACCAGCCCGACATTTACCCTTATCAATGAATATGAAGGCCGCCTAATGCTCTATCATATCGATGCCTATCGACTTGACCATGGCAGACAGCTGGAATCGCTGGGCTTTGATGAAATATCCCATGGAATGACCGTGGTTGTGGTTGAATGGGCTGAAATTGTCTGCGACCTGCTGAAAAATTATAATACCATATCCATCAAGCTTGCCCATATTAGCGAACATGAACGTCAAATAGAATTTATTAACCTGCCTGACTACCTGGCAGAGACAATTAATGACCAGATTGTAAAATCAAATTCCAAGGGAAACCTGGAAAACAATTAACCCTATAAGGAACGGGAATCAAACAGAGATTGCACTTAAGTCTGACAACAATGATAACCTAATGTTTTGCGTAAGATTTCATTTGTAAGAAACTGACCATAAAGGAGATGGCAATGAAAGTACAGATTAATTCCAGTCGAAAAATCATTATCAGTATCGCAATCATCATCACCGGATCTTTGCTGACAATTAACAGCTTAGCCCAAACAGTAAAAGTACATAAACAATTTATTACCATCTGGCAAACCGATCAAAGCAATAGTTTTTTAGTTCAAGGCCAGCCCGGTGCCATTGAGGGCGACAGCGAAACCGAAGTTTATATCGAAAATAAAAACTCAGGCGAAAAAATACCGGTAAAACTAAATACCGATGGCAGCTTTACCCAAACCATAAAAGCTGATACCAAAGATCAGTTAAGGGTTTGGGCCCAAAATGCTCAGGACCGCAAAAGCTATGGCTCATTCTATATCACATCGGCCAAACAAATCCCCCCAGAGCCAAAGACTCAAGCAAAAGCCCTGCTCAGTTCGTCACAAATGCAGGTCAACCGTTGGCCCGAATCCAAAACAGTCAATAACAGCGGGCAAACCCAGCAATTAGCATTCATTGTTAATGTCATTGACCTTAATACCGGTGAAATCATCGAAGCCCGACGCATAGCCGGCAAAACCTGCTACAGCACCGACCAGAAAACCAGAATACACGCCCTGACCGGGAAAGTCTTAAATCAATGCACTGAAATCATTCAAACTGAATTCCAAAAACCTGATAATAATAATACTGAAATTAACAAAACCGACGATTAACCTTCTTGAAAATCAGTCCCAATTTTAACAAAGGAGTATACCATTAATACCGCTACCTTAAAACTTCATTGTCCAGATGCTACTGGCATTGTCTATCGCGTTTCAAAATTCATCTTCGAACGTGGCGGCAATATCATTAATTCCAATCATCATTATGAACAACTGGATGAGCGTTTTTTCATGTGGGTTCATTTTGACTGCAGTAGCTTAACTGTCACCAAACAGCAAATGACCACTGATTTAGACCAGCTCGCCCAGGAACATAATATGGATACCGAAATCAACTTTGCTGAAAATCGCAAGCGACTGGCATTAATGGTTTCAAAATATGACCATTGTTTATATGATCTGCTTTTACGTCATCAGTATGGTGAATTCAAAGCCGACATTTCCATGATCATCTCAAATCATATTGACCTGGAAAATATCGCGATTAATTTCAAGGTCCCGTTTTTCTATATCCCGGTCACCAAAGACACCAAAACATCAGCTCAGCAGCGTCTGCTGGAATTACTCAAACAACATCAAATTGACCTGATAGTTCTGGCCCGTTACATGCAGATTATCCAACCTGAAACCATCGATGCCTATCCCAATAAAATCATTAATGTCCATCACGGTTTTCTGCCGGCGTTCAAAGGTGCCAAACCTTATCATCAGGCCTATGAAAAAGGCGTTAAGCTCATCGGTGCCACCAGTCATTTTGTCACCGCCGAACTTGACACCGGCCCTATCATCGAACAGGAGACCGCCAGGGTCAATCACAGCCATTGCGTTGATGACCTTTTGGCGATGGGCCGCGATGTCGAAAAGAAAGTGCTGGCCAAAGCGGTCAGGTCCTTTATCGATGATAAAATCATGGTATACAAACAGAGAACTATTGTCTTTGATTAACAGCCCCCCTGATGCACAATTAAAAAAAGGACAGCCATATCATAAGATAAGCTGTCCTTTAATTTTTATATCGGTGATATTGCCAATGCAATAGCCAGTAACATTAAGCAATCAGAGTTTTGATATCTGCTTCGGTTACTCTGGCAGTCTTTTTGCCAAGCTGTACGCTAACCCAGTTCATAACTGCTGGCGAATATGGTGCCGAGCTGCCTTTCAACAGTTCAAGCATCTGGCTTTCGCGGCGACCGCGTTCCAGTTCTTTTACTGTTGATTTTCTAATACGAGTACTCTTTTGGCGAGCTAAACGACCATCAAGTCTGTCACGTCTCTGACCCATTATTTTAACTCCTGTAACTTTCCATATTGGCCAAATAGAGCGGCCATGTAATTATTTATATTTTTCTACAATTAACAGTGAATTACACATTATAGCGTTATAAAAGGGGTTGTCAATATCAATTTGATAATTAAAAGCTGATAACTAACAATTCAAAACTGCCGAAAAGCTTGTTTTGACAGGATTTTTACCCGACCTGATAAAAGTTGGGGTTTTGGCTGGATAATAGATCCATATTCGGTTAATATTTGAGGTTCAATAAAAACACTTTTTTTAAAGTTAAAGTCTTTATTTACAGCAACTTACAAATACCAAACAGTATTTAACCCAATATTTACATATAGAGATATGCAATGACCGAAAATAAACCAAAGCCCAGGCTCACCCCAGCGATGCAACAGTATATGCATTTCAAGGATCAATATAAAGATGCGGTATTATTCTTCCGCATGGGCGATTTTTATGAAACTTTCTATGAAGATGCCAAAATTTGCTCCAGGGTACTGGGTATCTCTCTCACCAGCCGCAATAGTAAAAGTGATAATCCGATTCCGCTGGCCGGCATCCCCTATCACGCCTTAGGCAGCTATCTCGGCAAGCTAGTAAAAGCCAATTACAAGGTCGCAATTTGCGAACAGGTCGAAGATCCCGCCCAGGCCAAGGGCGTTGTCAAGCGGGATGTCGTTCGATTAATCACTCCCGGTACCCTAACTGAAGAAAACCTGCTGGATGAAGGCAAGGGCAACTTTCTGGCGGCGATTTGCTTTGATCGCAGTCTCACCGGCAAGCACGCTAAAAACCAGGGCAATAAGGAAAAGGCAGGACTTGCCTGGGTGGAGATGTCTACCGGGCAGTTTTATGCCCAATACATCGAAGCTCGTTACATAATTGATGAACTGGTCCGGCTTCGCCCTGCTGAATGTCTCATTAGCGATGACACCGATGCCTGCCCCAAGGCCTTTATTGACCAGCTCAGCGATACTGTCGGTGCGGTTACATCCAAAAGACCCGGTTGGGCCTTTGATATCAGCCATGGCAGTGACATACTCAAAAAACACTTCAGCACCGCCTCGCTGGCTGGCTTTGGTTTTGAGCATGCCGATGCCAGTATAGCCGCCGCCGGGGTGGTTCTGGAATATCTCAACGAAACTCAAAAGGTTCAGCTCGGCCATATCGCCGGTTTGCATAAGGTACAGCGGGAAAACTTCTTACAACTGGACCAAACCACCCTGCGATCATTAGAAGTTGAGCGCACCCTGCGGGATAATACCACCGCCGGATCATTTCTCGATAGCATTAATGAAACCGCCACCGCCATGGGCACCCGCAAACTGCGTCACTGGGTCTGCTATCCCTTAAATAACCTCGCTCAAATCCAGTTGCGTCAGGATTCCATCGCCGAACTGGTACAATTAGATGCCCTGCGGGATCAGTTAAGGCTCACCTTAAAAGATGTCACCGATATCGAGCGGATAACTGCCCGCATCAGCACCGGTAGGGCCAACCCGCGCGATCTTTTGGGCTTAGCTCAGGCACTTCGTCAGCTGCCGGCGATCCGCAAGGTCTTAAATCAGTGCTCAGGGGAGCTACTTATCACCTTAATGAATCAATGCGATACGCTGGACAGCTTAGCCGATGCCATCGAGGCAGCGATATCAGCTGATGCGCCCCTGAGTATCCGCGATGGCGGGATTATCAACAAAGGTTTCAATGCCGAAATTGATCGGCTGCGTTCACTTTGTCAGGATGGCCGCACCTGGCTGGCTAATTACCAGCAAAAACTCATCGAAGCCACCGGCATACCCACGCTCAAGGCCGGCTATAACAAAGTCTTTGGCTATTATATCGAAGTATCCCACTTACATACCGCCAAGGTGCCGCTGGATTTCGTCCGCAAGCAGACATTAAAAAATGCCGAGCGTTATATTACCAGTGAACTGAAGGAATATGAGACCGATGCCCTGACCGCTCAGCATCGCTGCAAGCAATTAGAAGAACAAATGTTTCAGGAGATTCGCAAACAGATCGCCGCAGAGACTCTGCACCTTCAGCAGGTCGCCGATGCCATCGCCCAGATCGATATCTTAGCGGCCCTGGCCCATATCGCCCGCAACCGCAACTATTGTCGCCCGGTCATACACAACGATAAGGATATGACAATCATCGATGGCCGCCATCCGGTCTTAGATGTCACCTTAGGCAGCGGTTTTGTCCCCAATGATGTCGCCTTAGGCAAAAGTAAAAACTCTAACAGCGGTGATCTGGCAATTATCACCGGGCCCAATATGGCCGGCAAAAGTACATATATCCGTCAGACGGCCTTACTGGTTCTGATGGCTCACATGGGCAGCTTCATCCCGGCTAAAAGTGCCCAGATCGGCTTGGCTGACCGGATCTTCACCCGGGTCGGTGCCAGCGATGAGCTCAATCGCGGCCAGTCCACCTTTATGGTCGAGATGGTCGAGACCGCCAATATCATTAATAATGCCACCGACCGCTCTATTGTCATTTTAGATGAGGTTGGCCGGGGCACCAGCACCTATGATGGCCTTTCACTGGCCTGGGCCATCACCGAACATATCGCCACCAATATCGCCTGCCGCACTCTCTTTGCCACTCATTACCATGAGATCACCGAGCTGGCCGATATCCTGAGTAATATAGTCAATTATAATGTCGCGGTCCGGGAATGGAAAGATGATGTGGTCTTTCTGCACAAAATAATCGAAGGTCGCACCGATAAAAGCTATGGTGTCCATGTCGCTAAACTGGCTGGTATCCCCGGCAATGTCATTAAACGCAGTAAAGAGATTCTCGAAGAGCTCGAAAACAACTTTGCCAGAGAAGCCCATCGGCCCCAGCTGGGTGGCAGACTCGAAAAGGCCAACCCCACCGGCCAGATGCTGCTCTTTGATAATATCGAGCCGGACCCGATCCTGGAAAAGCTGCGGGATATAGACCTAAACAACCTGACACCCATGGATGCCATCAATCTATTACATGAAATCAAGTCCCAATTAGAGGCAGACTGAGCCTGCATGCTGCTTACATAACCATCACCAGTTGGTGGCTTTGCCGCTTCCGCTGGGCGCTGGTGCCGGATGATCTCTGGCGTGTGAGACAGGTTTCTTTCGGAACTGCCAACTTAATGTTTTACGCCGATTAACCACGATTAATGGGATATGCCGGAGAGTAATTTATTCATTTACAGGAGTCGGTGGTTCAGCTAGCTCTGGATCAAGGGCGATAGCCCTGGCCCGGTCGGCATCAGCGGCGTCATGGTCGCCCTTTTGATCATATAGCTGGGCCCGATGGAAATAAGCCATGGCAAGATAAAACTTATCAGCTTCATTCACTGACATTGTCTCAATTGTATGGGTATAATCAGCGATGGCCTTGTCATTTTCACCCAGTTTTTGATACGCCTGGGCCCGATCATAATAAACAAAAGCCAGATAAGGATCAAGCTCAATGCATTTATTAAAATCTTCAATAGCTTTTTCATAATGACAGGTTAATAAATAGGAATCTCCCCGGATAAAATAGGCGTCAGAAATCTTGGAGTCAAGTTTAATTGCTTCAGTAGAATCGCTGATGACCTTATCATATTCATCGAGAAACATATATAGCCAGGCACGTCTGTGATAAGCATCTGCACAACTTGGGTCACAATCAATCGCCTTGCAATAATAATCAATGGCGGCATCCAAGTCACCATCTAGATAAGCCTGCTTGCCATCCTGGCAATATATACGGCTCTGAATCTTGTCATGTTTCTTATCACAAGAAACTCGCAGCATCATGCAAGCTGCAAACAAAGCCAAAGACATCATTATCAAGCTATACTTCATCATCACCAAACTCCACAAACCATTAAAACATTTCCATTTGACTTAATGCTATAATATTAAAGCCAATTACTGCCTCTGTCAAAGTCAAAAAGGCCAAAATCCAGCTGACATCAGATAAAAGCAGGCTTAAAACTGAGATAATTGTGTTTGCCAGAGACAGAATCGTGTCGGTGAGAGTAATAATTGAGGGCGATTCTGACAGAATCGAGTGCGTCAGAGACATAATCGACGTGAATTCTTTCTGATTTCACGTGAATTCTGTCAGAATCGAGTCGGCCAGAGATAGAATCGACGTGAATTCTGACAGAATCGTGTCGGCCAGAGATAGAATCGTGGGCGCCAGAGACATAATCGGGCACGATTCTTACTGTTTTGTTTTTGGTTATGGGACAATCGCCGGTAGATATGAAACTGGCGGATAATTTTTTTAAGCTGGACAACTTGATAATGTCAGCAGGCAAAAAGGGTTTATCAGTATTGCCAATGCCGCTGAATTTTTCTCAGCGATGTCAGACAGTAATGCCATCAAATTTTTCCCATGAAAATAATTAAACTACTCTGAGCAATTTGCCAATATTCAAAATAGCACAGCAACTTGATCTACACCGCGTAAAAAAAACGATTTGCCCTCAAGCACCCGATCCGTGATCCGGCAGCGGGGGATAAATCAAATTCAAAACTTTTTTTTTCGAGGTAAGGACTATGCAATTCCCTACTAACCAAAACGATGTAGCTATCTTAGCTAACAGTATGAACTCCGGTCTGGCAGCTCATCCAACAGATTTCCCCAGTATCGACCCGGCAGCTCTGGCAACGGCTCAAAGCGAGTATCTAGCGGCCTGCAGCAGTGTCGAAACGGCCAAAGGAACCTATCACGAGGCCGTCGCTGACAAAACAGCCAAGTATAAGGCTCTGGTCAAACTGATGCGGGTCGATATCAAACATGCAATCTTAGATAATGTCGATACGCCCGAAAAACTCTATCTGATCGGCTGGGCTCCCCCGGCACCGCCGGTTCCGCTTAGCCCGCCGGGTCAGGTTGAAAACTTTGTCGCTGTCGTACAGGGCCCCGGCAATATCACTTTCAAATGGGATAAACCCTTAACCGGCGGCAAGGTAGCCAGTTATATTATTGCCAGAAGAATCGAAGAGGCCAGTGGAGTCTTTAGCCCCTGGGTTCAGGTAGCTACCAGCTATGAAATCGGCTGTCAGCTCTCCGATCAACCGCGCGGGGCCCAATTAGAATACACCGTCACCGCCACCAACCCCGCTGGTGTAGCCCTGGCATCAAATACCGTCATCGCTGTTCTTTGACGATGATGTGAATCAAGAATTTTTGTCCGCAGACCAGCACAGCCGGTTTCACTGTGACGCAGATAAGACATCGGCGACCGTCGATGAAATACAAAAATATTAAATATATATCTTTGCTGCTGGTAAGCAGCTCTTATCTGCGTATATCTGCGGATAATATGTATTGTTTCTATTTGACCTGTGTCCCCCGCGCCCGACATTCAGCCGAATGCAGGCGGCAACGACGCCGATAGCACTCGCCATCCAATGATCCTTATGTAACGAGGGTGCAGGCTCAGCCTGCTGGGTGCAGCTTCAAGCTGGGGGACTTGCATTTATGGGGCTGGTTGTGCTATAATCATTTATTATGAAGCTTACTATATACCTTAAACTGCTTAGTTCACTGGCCATACTGATTATCAGCATTGCCAGTGCCAGTTTCGCCGAGGCCGCTGAGGTTGGCAATGACAATATCTGTCATCGGCTCTCGCGTGCCTTCAATGACCTCAGTAAAGATATCATTTGCGGGCCGCTGGCTGAGACTATTATCTTAGGCGCTGACAAAACCCAGGGCACTTCTCCAGATCAGCGGGACTGGATAGAAATTCGGCTCTGCGCGTGGCGCTTCAGTGCCGTTACCGGCTATTCCTGTGCCCCTTGTACCGATCAGGTCTGGGTTTCTCTGGATACTTTCAATGATGCACTTAACAAAAGGCGCTGGGTAAATTCCCTTATCAGCCATGAAATAGGCCATAACTTCCAGGCCCGGGAGCTGGGCATCTGGTATTATTTCACTACGGTTGTTCTCACCCTGCCATCGAACCTGATTGAGGCATCGACCATGCTGGACTATTATGAAGATAATGCCAGCGACCGCGGTATCTATGGCGGGCTGAAGGCCGACAGCCATTAAAGCCCGGTAATTGGGGGTCGATGTCAGTTAAAATCCCATTTCACGCAGCTTATTGATCGAGAGATTTGAGCTTTTCTCGCCGGCTAAGATAGTATCGAGGCGTTTATTTATCATTTTACTGATAATATCAGCTTCCAGATTGACTTTATCGCCGTTTTTTTTGTTTTGCAGGGTAGTTTCATGCAGGGTTGTGGGGATCAGGCTGACATTGAATTTATCTTTTTGCACACTTATTACGGTCAAACTAATGCCATCGATAGCAACGGAGCCTTTATCGATGAGGTTGGCGATGACTCTGGCATCGGCTTTGACCCATATGATATATTGATCGTTCTGTTTATCGATACTTTCGATACTGCCAATGCCATCGACATGGCCCTGGACGATATGGCCGCCGAATCTGCCATCTGCGGCCATCGCCCTTTCCAGATTGACCCGGTCACCGGCCGCTAAATGGCCCAGAGTGGAAACTTTGAGAGTCTCGGCCATCACATCAAAGTGAGCTTTGGTGCCTTGCAGTTTGCTAATGGTAAGACAAACGCCATTGACGGCAATGCTGTCGCCGACTCTGGCATCTTCAGCTAAGAAACCCAGGTCAAGGTTGATGATTTTGCCGATGGGACTGGCCGCTATGGCAATAACCGGTTGAGTTATTTCAATTATTCCGGTGAACATTTTGCTACCCCTTCTTTATCTTCAGGTTTTCCCTTGTGCAGACCGGAGACACCGCCTGAGACAATGAAAGTCATGACATCGGAACTGTCCATATCGATCGGTTCGACCCGATTGGCAGGGATAATCAAGACGCTGCCGGCGAAATTATAACTCTGGGGGAAGTAAACAGCAACATCGTCAGGCCGATCTAATACTTCCATACTCTTGCGCGTGATAAAACCGAGGCTGCGGGCAGTTCCGGGGATCAGCTCGACCATAACCGGAGTGTCGAACTTCTTCTGATCGCCCACAAAAGCGCCTATGAGGTCTTTGATCGATGAATACAGCAGGGAAATCAAGGGCAGCTTACCAAAGAGTTTCTCCACCAGCATGGTCAAAGGCTTTGTAATGAATAAAGAGGTCAAAACCCCAGCTGTTAAGATTACCGCGATAGTAACGGTAATGCCGACCAGATAGCCCCAGAAGTTATTGATGCCGTTTTCAGGGTCTTTGTCAATTAAATCCCAGACTGTCCCACCTATTTTGGTAAAAACCCAATATATTACATACATTGTGGCACCAACCGGTATCAAAAACAACAGCCCGCGACCAAAATACTTAAATAAGCTTTTCATATTAATCCTCAAAAAAGTTAATCTTAAGCGGCCGATTATAACAGAAGTATATTATTTATCAAGAAGATGATATTATCGCAACAAAACCCCATAAACCAGGGTTCCCGATAAGGATGAATTTCTCTGATTGCCAGGATTTAAACCATAAAAAAGGCGTGGTTTGCACTGCCACGCCTTTTGTTTTTTCATTTTCATTACTTGTGATCAATAAATCGTTGCACCTGCTGGATCAGTTCAGCAATCAACTTGCCCGTGAGAGCCTGCTTACCATCGCACAGGGCCTTTTCCGGGCAACTGTGCACTTCGGTAATAAAGCCGTCGGCTCCGGCGGCCATTCCGGCCATACACAGCGGCCTGACCAGGTCACGCCGCCCGGCTGGATGGGATGGATCGACAATAATCGGCAAATGTGAATAAATCTGCGCCAGGGCAATCGCCCCGACATCGAGATTAAAACGCAACTCCGGTTCAAAACCGGTGCTGCCCCGTTCACACAGCACCACATTCTCATTGCCATTGCTCAGAATATACTCAGCGGACATCAACCAGTCTTTAACTGTCGCATTGGCCCCGCGTTTAAGTAAAACTGGCTTGCCAGCTTTGCCCACTTCAGTCAACAGAACAAAATTCTGCATGTTACGGGCACCTATCTGGAGCATATCGGCATATTCGCAAATGAGATCTACATTCCGCGGGTCAGTAACTTCGGTGACAACCGGCAAACCGGTTTCTTCCCGGCAGGCTTTCAGGATCTTTAATCCTTCTTCGCCTAAACCCTGGAAAGCATAAGGGCTGGTACGTGGCTTATAAGCCCCGCCGCGGAGCATATTGGCCCCGGCCTTTTTGACTATCTTTGCGGTGTCCATGCAAGTGTCAAAATCTTCGACGGCACAAGGTCCGGCGATAAAGGCATAATTGCCACAGCCTATCTTAACATCGCCAACCTGCACCATACTGTCATTGGGACGCATCTCACGGCCGGCCAGCTTGTAAGGCTTCATAATAGGCATGACTCGCTCGACACCGTCGATGGTGGCAAGCTGTTCCTGCAGTTCAGGAGATTCCTCGCCAATAGCACCAATAATGGTTTTGAATTCGCCCTGAGAGATATGGGTTTTCAACCCCAGGGACTCTATTCTTTCGACAACATGATCGATAGCTTCCTGCTGTGCGTGTGATTTTAGAATGACTAGCATCTTTATTTTCCTTAATATTTTTAACAATTTGTTCAGTTAGTCTAACTGATACAATTGCAGTCTTGTGAATTTTACTTTAAAAAACAATAAAAATCGAGCTCGTCTTTTGGCTTTTTAAGTAAAAAAGGGAGGAAATGGGAGTTTTTTTTACTTTTTTTACAGTCTGGTTATCAAATATGCTATGGTACAAAAGACATTGCTCATATATGGGAAATCTTAATAAAATCGCCAATATCGCCAAAGCATATTTAATTCCTTTCTGTTAAAAGTATAGCCGACAGCTTTGATGCCATCTGGTTTAATTATTATACCACTTCTGTGGCTATTGGGAAACTGCCCAGTACACTTAATTGTAGACAGTGGTCACGGGCACATTCAATCGCTGTTATCATATTCTCATCGGTATAGTGGCCCTGGGCATCAGCAAAGAAATTATAAGCGCTGGCACGGCGACGACTCGGCCGAGATTCAATATTTTTCAAATTAACGCCATTATCTCTGAAAGCAAGTAGCACATCTACCAGGGCTCCTGCTTTATCAGCGGTACTAAATAGCAAGCCAGTCTTGTCATTACCGGTGCGTCCAGATGGTTCTCGCCCTATGACCAGGAACCTTGTCACATTATTGGAGGTATCTTCAATATTTTCACATACCAGCTTGAGATCATAGAGTTCACCGGCCAGTTTTGAGCCGACAGCGGCAGAAAACTCTTCGTTCATTACCTGCTTAGCAGCCTGAGCGGTCGAACCGGAATGAATTATTTCTATATCACGGTCAAAATTAGAGGCAATCCAGTTACGGCACTGATTAATAGCTTCAGGCTTGGAATATATCCTTTTAACCTTATCCAGCGAGCATTTAGCCAATAAATTGTGATGGATCGCGACTAAAAGCTCAGCACAAATCGACACCGAAGAGTTAATAAATGAGTCCAGGGTATCAATTACGCCGCCGCCGATGGAATTTTCTACCGGGACGATGCCGAGATCACAATGCTGGCGATCAATTTCTTCAAAAACCGCTTTAATATCCGCCTGGGGCAGATGTTCTACGGATTTACCGAATTTATGAATAGCCGCCTGATGTGAATAACTGCCTTCCGGGCCTAAAAACGCGATTCGCAACGGTCTTTCCAGGAAAAATGAGCCGCTCATCAGCTCTCGGTAGACTGCCACTAAGGTTTTATTGGGTAATGGCCCAGTATTGTTCCTTTTAATTTTGTCCAGAACTGCTCTTTCCCGGTCTGGAGCGTATATCGGAGGGGCCCCATTGGTCTTGCGTTTATACTCGCCAACTTCGACAACAACCTTGGCCCGTTCATTCAGCAGCTTTACAAGATTACTGTCAATAGCATCTATTTTATCACGCATTTCATTGAGGTCAGACATCATCCACCGTATATTATATATCTATTTGCATATCAAGTATTTATAGAACAAATATCATTTTAGGCTTTATAACTTACAATTACAACCCGAAAACTCAATCATTAACTATTATAGATAAAAAAAGGCGCTACTTATAATAAACGCCTATGTTTCTATATACCATAACGACAGCGACAGGTCAACTATATTTTGATATAATCGCCAGGGAAATATTAAATATAGGGTATCTCTAATAATTGCTTTCGTAGCGAGAACGAAAGATTTTGTTTGCTGGCAAGGAACAAAGAATCGTGCATATTTGTAGATATTCGCGGTTTTTTGTTCCGCAGTCCAGCGGGCAAAATATTCGTTCGCAGTAGAAATTGAATTTTTAGAGATTCCCTATATTGTTAAAAGTGGGTAAAGTTGACTGAATAGGACACTTAGGTTAACTGGACAGTTGATATGCCAAGACGTAGAGCAAATATTAAATACACCCTTAAAGACCGGACACTTGCGGTGTTGCGGTGATAAGTTTGCCATTTACTCTCAACTTGACAGTTTTGTTACTATTGCCGAAGATTTTCCACTGGGTCACTTTGCCTTGCTCCCAGGAGAAATCGACTGTGATATTGCCGCGAGCTCTTATTCCTTTAACAGAACCTTTTTTGGCCCAGGCATCGGGGATCCCCGGCAGCAGTTCTATTTCGCCAGCATGACTTTGGATCAGGCATTCTCCCATAGCAGTCATAAGGCCCAAATTTCCATCAATTTGCCAGTCTGACTGGATAAACCGAACCGTGAGATTAGGATTAATCCACTTTTTCATCATTGCATCGAAAACCTTCAGCGAGCTGTTTCCATCGCCAAGCCGGGCATATGTCTGGGCAGGGAAAGCGGCTCGCCATGAGCCCTGGCCATTCAGCCCCAATGCCCTGTTGTTTAACATGGTTTTTAATGCCTGGGCTGTTTCAGGGCTAAGTCGAGGGTGAATCTGATCAGAGTAAATCGCACCCCACATAACCAGCAGTTGGGTCGAATCAGATTCTTTCCAGTTACCCCGGTCCCATTGCCATATTTCTCCATTATCACCTATTTTCATCTGGGGTAATAACGGGATAGTTTTGTTGATCTGGGCCAAAATGGGATCATCAGATATATTTAGAGCAGAAGCCGCCTCTTTAACATCTGCAAATAACTGGTGGATCATTAAGGTTGTTGAAATTGGAGCAGCACAAAGAGGAGATTTTCTTTCCGGAGCAGTATTTTCAAAATAAACATCCGGGCATGAAACCAGTTTTCCAGTTTCGGGATCTTTCACCATATGGCTAAGCCAGAAATTTGCATTGCCTTTGAGCAGAGGCCAAAGACGTTTTAGCATACTCTGGTCCTGACTAAATCGCCAGTGATCAAACAATTCTGTTACCAGCCATGTACCACCAGCTGGGAACATTGCCCATAACATATTATTGCCAGTTGGTTTTGCCGCGCGCCACAAGTCAATATTATGATGAATGGTCCAACCTTTAGCACCATACCAGCTTTTAGCAACTTTTGCTCCGTCAATGGACGCTTCCTCAATCATGCGGAGAAATGGTTCGGTTAATTCATCAAGGTTGGCCGTGCCAATACCTGAATAGTTAAACTGGGCATTACAATTAACCGTCCAATTGGCCGACCAGGAAGGATGAAGCTTATAAGACCATATTCCCTGAAGATTTGCAGGCTGGGTACCCCGCCGGGAAGAACTGATAAGAAGATAACGGCCAAACTGATAAAATAACTCAGCTATGTCAGGATCATTATGGCCCTGATAATCCTGGTGGATACGTTCAGAAATTGCCATATCCTGGAAATTCCCATCACCTAACTCTATGGTAAGCCTATCAAAGATTTTAGTATAATCTGCTATATGTGACTCTTTTAATGATGAATAGCTTCTTTTGCCAGCATCTTCGATAATTTTTTTCGCCGTAGCTATTTCATCTTTTCCATTTTTGGCGGGAGATTTATCAAAACCATTGAATGAAGTTGACGCCGAAAGTAATAAGACCGCTGAATCGCAATTCCGCAATTGTATGATATTATCCTTGACTGTACTGCTGCCACCTTGTGGAAATGCACGCAGAAAACTTGCAAAACGCATACCTTTTTCCTGATCATAAACTATAGTTGTTCCGGCATAATGCGGTGTGGCATGAACAGGTGCCCGGCCAGTAAGTAATAATTCATTAAGGTTTTTATGTTCAGTCAGCTTATGTTCTACCAGGCTATCCATGGTTATGTCAAGATTTAATGAGTTGGCTTTTGAAGCTGTGATTCTTATGGCTATGATTTTATCAGGATGGGAAATGAATACTTCCCTGCTGTAAAGGACCTCATCAAGTATAAAGCTTGTGTTATGCAGAGCCTGAGAAATACTCAATGAACGTTTATAGTTTGTGATTTTTTTATTTTCGGAATCAGGAATGGAAATCAGGAGATTACCCAGAGGTTGATAACACTGGTTATTTTTGCCGGACATAGTTTCATTGGCTAAAATATAAGCATCATATTCTTTACCAGCAAAAATAAGTTCTCTCACTTTTGAAAGATTGTCTTTGCAATTTTTGCCATCGGAATGTTCTTCCGGTTCACCAGACCAGAATGTATCTTCGTTAAGGTTGATTATTTCTTTGGTGACCCCGCCCCAAATCATACCCCCTAGCATGCCATTACCCATAGGGTCAGCTTCTCGCCAGCTTTCCGCCGGGCTGTTGTGCCTGACAACCATATCAGCCTGAACAAAACTAAAACAAATGATTATATGTAAAATAATTACAGAAAAAATAAACTTAAATTGCATTTCAATGTCCTTTACACACATAAATTTTGAGAAAACTAAAACTATTAACAAAAACCTTACTTGATAATCATTGAGTTGTCAATACTCCTTAAATCGCTTCTGCTATCGCAAACCCACCTAATGCACTAATTTACCACACCCTTATGAGATGGTTGTGGCGTCTTTTGTTATAGATATAGCTTTCTTGGATACACATTGGTATTGAAATTATAGCTTACAAAGCCAGATTGATTTTATTTGGTAATCGTTACCTCGCTGTTCATCCGAAATTTCTTATGCCATTTCGGTGTCCAGAGGTTTTTGAGCTGAACTCTTTCTGCATGGCCATCAACATAAGAGATATTGACTGCCATATCATGCCGGTCGATCAGGAATCGTTGCATATTGTATTGTAATTCTGACGGAGTACCCAGCTTGCCGGTAAAATCATTTGGCAGGACACTGTTGTCATAATCAACTGGCCATCCGCCGACCCACATACTGTCTGAAAACATCGGTACATTAGATTTTGCTTCGGTTATATTATTGTAAAACATATCAGCGCCGCCCAGCGGGCTGTTTCTGGCATAATCACTCCAGTATCCTTTGGGAGTCAGCCACATATTCATGCCATAACTGCCCTGGCCTTGCAGGAATTTCCATGATTTTTCGGCAGTTCCCGGCCATCCGGTATCATTACTGACAGGTGTCTTGGTTGTTGGGCAATATATTACATCCATCAGGCCCTTGCTTTTATTATCATTGCTTTGATAATCATCTTCGCCGAAATGCTGGGCGACATAGTTATACCAGTATTTGCCTTGATTATCATTGATTGGAAACAGCCGGTCACTATTTTCATTGGCATAATAGATAATCCCCAAAGCAATCTGACGAATATTATTCTGGCAGGCCACAGCCTTGGCTTTTTGGCGGGCTTTACTTAATGCTGGCATCAGAATACTTACCAGTAAAGCGATAATGGAAATAACCACCAGTAATTCAATCAAGGTAAATGCTTTGATTGTCTTTTTCATTTGATATTCCTTTTGAAACAGATAGATTTCTTGACAGACTTTCAATAGTTAGATGAACCTTATACATTATCCTAGAAAAAACGACCTGACAAAACGCCACTTCGCGTATTAAAACCACCGATTTACGCTGGTTTAATGCCGATGAGCTTCATTTCAAGATAATCTGATGCCTCCTTTGCGAGAAATGGTTAATATTTGGCGCAAATCGGTGTTTGTAAAATCACTATTGTTTTTTTAATAGAATATGATTATACTCAGGAACTAAGTTATTGTCTGAATTTTAATAAGAGGCTTACTTTTAATGTTTAATATCTTGTTTTCATTTTCGTTAAGCAGCGGAGTCGATACCTTATTACTGCTGCTGGTTCCCATGTTTGGCTTTATCCTGGCCTATAAAACTTATGGCCGCTTTCTTGCACGGGTGATTTTTAAGATTAATCCCCAGAGGCAGGTTCCCAGTCATGAATTTAACGATGGCATAGACTATGTCCCCACCAAAAAGGGCATCATCTTCGGCCATCATTTCACCTCTATCGCTGGAACCGGTCCGATTGTCGGTCCGGCTATCGGGATTATCTGGGGTTGGCTACCGGCAATCCTGTGGGTGTGCCTGGGCAGCATCTTTATGGGCGCCGTTCATGACTTTGGTTCACTGGTAGTGTCGATGCGTAATGAAGGCAGGAGCATTTCTGAGGTGGCGGCCAAATATATTAATCCGCGAGTCAAATTCATATTCTTCATAGTGGTGTTTTTTGCCTTGCTGATTGTCATCGCGATCTTCGGTGTTATTATCGCCAATGTCTTTAAGATATTTCCCAGCTCGATTATCCCGGTATGGCTGCAGATCCCCATCGCTATCGGCCTGGGGCATCTGATTTATCGCAGGAATGCCAGTATACCGCTTGCGACATTGTTTGCGGTGATTGTGATGTATGCCTTTATCGCAGGTGGTGCTTATCTGCAGGTTCGCTATGAGAACTTATGGGCCTTTGAATCACTTTTATCGATCCCGGCAACGGGCATCTGGACAATCATCCTTCTGTTTTATGCTTTGATCGCCTCGATTCTACCGGTAACTACCCTGCTGCAGCCTCGGGATTATATCAATGCCTGGCAATTATTCGTGATGATGGCTTTATTGATTATCGGCATTATTGTCTCAGCGATAAATGGCATGGGTATTGTCGCCCCGGCGATCAATTCTGCCGCCAATAACCCCGACAGTGACATCCCGGCCCTTATGCCTTTGATGTTTGTCACTATCGCCTGCGGGGCCATCAGCGGTTTCCATTCTCTGGTAGCTTCGGGGACTTCTCCCAAGCAGATTGCCAGCGAAACTGATGCCCAGTTTGTCGGCTATGGCTCGATGCTGGTGGAAGGTTTCCTTGCGGTATTGATTTTGATCTGTGTCAGTGCCGGTATCGGGCTGGCTTATACCAATAGCAGCGGTGAACCATTCACTGGCAGCGCCGCTTTCCAGCAGCATTATGCCAGCTGGAGCGGGGCTCAGGGCTTGGGCAGTAAATTAAATGCCGTGGTCATCGGAGCGGCTAACATATTTAACTCAATCGGCATTTCAACCATGGCCGGCATAACGCTAATGGGGGTTTTCATCGCTTCATTTGCCGGGACCACCCTTGACACCACCGTTCGCATCCAGAGTTATATCATCGGTGAGCTGGCCGGGGATTTGAAGCTGCCCCTGCTGAGTAAAAGACTGCCTTCGACCATCTTTGCCGTGGCGACCGCGGCGGCTCTGGCCTTTGGCGCCGGGGCAAATGGCGCCGGGGCCATGAAACTGTGGCCCTTATTTGGCGCAGTCAATCAGCTATTAGCGGCTTTGGCCCTGCTGGTTATCACCATGTACTTAAAAACTCAGGGGACAAAGAAGTATCTGGTGGCGGCCATTCCCTGTATCGCCATGTTGACTATCACTTGCTGGGCCATGATTGTCAATCAGCTCGCATTTTATCGTGATCGCAACTGGCTGCTGGTAATTTTAGGGATTGGCATCTTCATTCTGGCCTTATGGATGGTCTTTGAGACCATTATTGTCTTGCTAAGGAAGAAAGCAGATAATTAACCTTATCTTTTGCCCCCCCGTCAGCTACATTCAGGCTGATGCAGCGTCCAACGTTTAATATATTAGTTAACGTCAAAGGGATAAAAGACAAGCAGGATGCTTGTCCTACTTGACCTTGGCCCCGGCTTATGACGTTCTGGCTGATGCAGCGCCCAACGGGTGCTAGGCGCACGGCCCACTCTTTCAAATGAGTTATAATGCCAATGTTCTATTTGACCTGTGTCCCCAGCGCCTGACATTCAGGCTGATGCAGGTGGTAAACTTTAATATATTGGTTAACGTCAAAGGGATAAAAGACAAGCAGGATGCTTGTCCTACTTGACTTTGGCCCCGGCTTATGACGTTCTGGCTGATGCAGCGCCCAACGGAAGCGGAAAACCCACCGACCAATGATCCTTATGTAAGTTGTGTCCAGCTTCAAGCTGGGTGGGTGCAGGCTCAGCCTGCCTTTTGGCCCCGGCGCCCGACATCTGGCCGGATGCAGGCGGCAACGTTAAATATATTAGTTAACGTCAAAGGGATAAAAGACAAGCAGGATGCTTGTCCTACTTGACTTTGGCCCCAGCTTATGACGTTCTGGCTGATGCAGCGCCCAACGGAAGCGGAAAACCCACCATCCAGTGATCCTTATGTAAGTTGTGTCCAGCTTCAAGCTGGGTGGGTTCAGCTTCAAGCTGGGGTGGGCTATTGAATGGCTTTTAGGGCTATCTTAGCTGCGGTGGCGATATTGCTATGAATGGTCTTATGCGAATAAACATAGGCATCAGCCGGAGTTGCCGGCAGAGGATACTCCATTTTGACCAGCGTATCATCATCGGCCAGCTTCACCAGCAACGTTCGGGCATTTTTATCCTGCAAATGGCCCAAAGCCACCGCTGCTGCATATCTTTTGCGGACATCGCTATCACTGCAATAGCTGTTAAGCTGTTTGACGGCCTTAATTTCCTGTAATATATAGAAATAATGGACAATTTCCCAGTCACTGGGATTGCTATCGAGATGCACCTGACAAATACCCAGCACCTTAGTGCGGCTCGGGCCGGGTTTGTGACTATCGGCAATGAGCTTTTTAGCCAGTTCACACTGGCCGATCAGCTGCTGATCCTGATAAATGGCCGGGTCAGCCTGACTTTTGGGCCCCATCCGCGTGGTATAAATCGCCAGGGACAAAACCACGCAGACAATAGCGGTCACCGAAACAATTACAATATTAACTAAGTTGTCTTTGCCATTATTTTCCATCAAACCAGCTCCAAAATCCAGATATCTTCGTGAAATAGCATCAGATATTAAATTTTTCCCAGCTGTCTTTGCCAGTGTTTCCCGGCAAAAAGCTCCAAAATCCAGATATCTTCATAAAATAGCATCAGATACTAAATTTAAACTATTTGCCAGACTTTGCAAGCTTTTTTTTGCCGATTCATTTAAGCTTAGCTTCACCATCAAATAATCAGCGCCACAGGGAGTTGATAAATATATAGAACGCAGATGACGCGGATTTGGCGGATTTTCGCTGATAAGATCAAAAGCTTTATCACATATCCCCCCCGGCTTTTGGTTTTACACCGATTAACACCGATTCGAAGGTTCATATAGACAATTCGATGCTTACATCTTACTCTTTGAAGCTTACATCTGTCTGTTTGATGTCGATTATCGGCGGTTATGATTTTATTATTGGACATTGTCAGGGGGTAACTGGCAAAAATATCTTTGATTTATCCGGCTTGGGCCCTGATGCCAAAAGTTATAAATTTGTTTTTATCAGTATTGATAACCCCGGTAAGCTCGTAAAGGCAACCAAACCCGGCGTCGTTGCCGCCTGCATCAGGCCAAATGTCCGACGCGGGTGACACAGACCAAATAGAATACAGACGCTGCGGCTCATTTAAAAGAGTGGGCCGTGCGTCTAGCACCCGTTGGGCGCTGCTGCCGGCTGAATGTCGGACGATCTCTTATATTAATGAACGCTGGCGATGCCAATTGGTAAATGCTTTCACTTGAAATAAATCTGAATATGATATTTTCTTAGACAGGCTGGCCAGCGGCGGGCTGACTCTTAACTTAATTAAAAAGCCGCCTGGTCCCCGCACGATATGGTGCATCCGGGAGCAGGCGGCAACGACGCCGTTAAAGCAATATTTCAATCAAGAGCAAGTTGTCTGCAGGTTCAACCTGCTAAAGCTTGAACTTAAGAGCCGCCTTATCGCCGGGTTTGAGATTATTAAACTCTTTAATTACCCTCTGGTCATCCGCTGGGGAAAGGATCTGGACAGTATAGCTGCCATCGGCATAAACTTTCGGGATGAAACTGCCATCATACATTCGCGCTGAGCTGACAATATTCGCAGATGAATCCAGCACCCGCACAATCGGCATGGTTTCAGGCAGCTTCCCTTCCAGAGTAACTGTCGGCAACTGAGCGACACTGATACCAAAGTTGTCATGCTGGCTGATAGTGATCGGCCAACCGGCAAACTGCACAGATTTTGCCGGGTCCATGGCATTTTGACCGGGTTTAACCGGCCAGGCATTCATGGTAATCTTTCCGGTTGACTTATCAAAGCTGGCGATACCCCAGCCGGCAGAAACTTTATGACCGCGATCTTCCAGACAAGTCGCCCCGGCAGTAGAAGCCGGCGGATTACCCACCGCCAGAATATCGACAATATTATTAAAGCCATCATAATACAGGCCGGTATCGGGCAAATCATTGTGACGCCCGCCGGAGATAGGCAGTTTCTTGATATCTTCGGGTCTCCACCAGCGCTGATAACCGGTAGCGCCGGCCGGAGTGATAAAACAGATATTGCCATCGCCGGGAGCTTCGATACCATTGCGATAAACCACCGGCAAATGCTGATCGCCAGCTAATAAAACCACCGCACCGCGTCTTAAGGCATCGACAGCCTTGTCACGGCCAACCTGGGGCCAGCCGCCGCAGTCCATATCGGCAGCTAAATAATTATCATAGCCGCCATGATGGGTGGCGGTGCCGGCATAACCGGTCTGACTGACGGCGAATTTCATCGATTGATCTTTCCAGTTCAAAGACCACTTACGCAAAAAGGCAATCTGGTCATCGCCCAGAAGTTTGCGGTCCGGTAAATTGGCTGACAGGGTCTCACCTACCAGCGGGATATGATCAGGACGCGGCCCGGAATGCTTGAAATAACCTTCGGACATCGGGGCAGATTTAAACTTGCGATCTTCCAGAATAGCAAAGCCGACTTTACCATAATTCATCGAAGTGAAATAGCCAGTCAGTCCCTGTTTGAAGGTTTTGGTGCAGGCCGGATCCGGTAAATGGGAGACCTGGGTGGCTTCGACGGCTTTGACAAACTCTATTGGCTGAACATAGCCGCCTTTATTGCCCACAACCGCACTATTTTTGTACCCGCTCTTGGAAGACCACTCCTCCAGCGTGATTTTGCGACCGGCATCGCCCCAGACATTGCCATGATAGACATCATGGTCATCCGGCATGGTCACAGTGGGCCGATTCTTCATGATATCACGGAAGCTCCAGCCCCATAGTGCCAGCTTATGCATATAATTGACCATCATCCGGTCATGATCGCCCTTGCGCAAAACGCCCACGCCGGTATTACCTTCATATATCTGGTCGCCGGTGAACAAAAGCAGGTCAGGATCCTGGGCTTTGACATTGTCGGCGATTAATTTATTGGGGAAAAGGAAATCGGTAAAGCAGCAGAAGATCGCCGCATCGATGATTTGCTTATTAACCGGGTCTTTGCGAATCGTTCCTGACCAGTAAAAATCTTCAGTTTGGCCATTAGTGTAATTTTGCGTGTAAACTATGCGATAATCAACTTCTTTGGCAGGATCCCAGTTCTCCACCCGAAATGGCGCTGTCCAGCTATCCGGAAGAATAGTTGACTTAGCGATAGTTTCCCAGCGATTAAAGCTCTTTTTAACCTGCAGCAAGACTGTCTGATTGTCATCGGGACTGATCGGAGCCAGCTGAGCAGTCATTTTCATGATATTATTGGATAATGTGTATTGCGACCAGTAAATCGGGCCGAAGGCCTGCTCGGGCTTAACCGTGAATTTATCGCCGGTAAGTCTCCAGTTGTCAAAAGACCATCTGGTATCGGCTGCGGCATTGGTGATTGCCCGCGGCATATTGATCGCTAAGGCGACATTGCCGATAAGAGTATCCGGGGCGACATTGCTGCGGCCCAGCTGAGCCAGCATTTCACCAGTTTGTTCATCATAGGCGACCAGAAATAACATGTATTTATCGGTAACCGGAACCATTTCCAGACTCAGGCGAATCGATTGACCATTGGCGATGGCCATAGCCAGAGCTTTGACTTCATCGCTGCGCTTATCACCAATAAAAAGCTGACCCAGCGAATTAAAACCGGCATAAACACCCTTGCCCCGCAGGATTCGACTGCGATAATCATCAATCGGGTCATCTACACGAATCCCATAAGCAAAGCCGGCAGAACCTGATGCGGCGATGCCCTTTTTAGCAAACTTCAGATACAGCCCTTCAAGCTTAATCGAAGCTGACATTAACGCCCTTGCGGCATTGGTATTGACCTGAGCGGTAAGATGCTGGATGTTCATAGGTTTTTTGACATTGATCGGCTCATCTACCACAGTGATGCGGCCCTGCTGAACCTTCCAGTTCTCCCAGGGCCAGGCCCAAACTTCCGGGGCGACAAACCAGCGGTCCGGAACATCGGCGGTAATAGATGTTTGATCCATCAGGTTTACCGATTGAGCATTGCCGAAACAACCGGCGATAAATAATAATGATAAAAGCAACAGGATAACAATCGTTCTGTTCATGTCTGAGAACCCCTTATGTGGTTTAGTTATAATTAATGGTCAAGCCGCCAGCTTGACTGCTAAAATTTATAGTTCAGTAGTATATATATTACTGAGGTTATGTCTGAGGTAAAGCATTTTAGTCAAAAAAATCAGTGTATTGCGGCAAATATTCAGGCGACCTCCCTTTATGCCCCGAATTTCAGCCACCCCAAGACCCCGGCCATGCCTCTTTATGACCCTTGTGCCGTCACTATTGAAATATATGACTGAAAAAATAATAAAAGTACAGTGTATCTTTTAATTTTTCACTATTTATCTATCTTTTTTTTCCCTTATAATAACTATTTATGCCCATAGTCGCATGTCAACTGTAATTATTAACCCCAAAAGACCCATATGTCCCATATTAACTATTCATTCCAGTATTTATATCTAGTCATAAGTATAAACACCTATCTAAATATCAGTATAATACTGGCTATAAACATGTCGAATACGCCATATTTTAAATTAATTTTAATAAATTAAATAATAATATCGTTGTAATACTTAAAATAATGACCATAATAAGTCGCGTCTAGCTTCGATAGACAAAAAAAAAGAAAATTATGTACTAATCAAATGGACACAGCACTATAATCCCAATATGGATATGCAATTTCTTAAAAAATTTATGTGTCCCTTAACTATATTAGAAATTGAAGGCACAGCTTTTACCGCCGGTGTGGTAAAAAGTCTTATAAATGTAACGTGATAGATTGTGGAGAGAAAGCGAGGTATCATGAAACCTACCAAACCTTCCGAACTGGAAATGCAGGTATTGGCAGTATTATGGGAAAAAGGCCCCAGCACTGTAAGAGATGCATTAAACAGCATGCCTGATGGCAAAGAAAGAGCCTACACTACGATTTTATCTGTTATGCAGGTAATGGAAAAGAAAGGCTTATTGACTCACCGTAAACAGGGTACCGCTCATGTTTACAAACCAACTATTAGCCAGGAGCAGATTTTGACACCATATCTAACCAGAATGGTTCAAAACATCTTTGGTGGCAAAGCTTCAGCGGCCATTAGCATGATTATCAAACAATGCACCAACAAAGAAGATCTAAAAGAAATCCAGGAAATCGTTGCTGCAGCTAAGAAAAAATAGCTTAAAGAGCTGGGGGGTGTTGTCTCAAAATGTACTGGCTACTTTATGAGACAACAGCACATAAGCTCCTATAGTATTTTTTCATTATTGTTGATGGCCACGCCAAAAGCCAAATTTATGCTAAAAATACCGCCCTCTGACACCAATATCAAAGGGATCAGCATATGTTTACTCTGGCGTCATTGTTAATCATTTGACAATAATCTGATGCGAAACAATCAAAACTCCTTTGGCTATCCGTCAAAGGAGTTTTGAACGCATTAACCACCACATCTCACCGTTTTTTGTGTGATAGATTAAGAGTAGCATATGGTTAAAATTTGTTTTTCCCATACTGTTTCTGTCGATATCACAATTGTATAATATTTACCGATTTTGGCTTTGCCACCTTATCTTATATATACAAGCGCCTTTAATATAAATCGGCTCGGTTTCAGGATTAAGAAAATGGATTTTTTCAGACCACCAACTGGTATCAGCCTGAACATAAGCAATTTGTCTGGTCTCTGGCAATATCGTAACTGCTTTAATATTGGCTTTATCTCCCAGATACTTATGTAATGCAAAATTCTTTTTATCCCGATCAAATAAATATACATGCCCATGGGTGCTAAGCACCAAATCAGCTGAATCAGGAACCGCCTGTAATTCATGGCCTCCTTCATCCGGTAAAGCATGTGCCGCAACCTGCTTGAGCTTTGGCTTTGCCGTCTGCCAATCCACCAGCTTATATTCGCGCAGCTGATCATACCCTATCGCCCATAACACTTCCCGTTTTTGATCCCATACAATTCCATGGGCAGAATACAATTCATCTTCATATATCGCTTCACTTGATAATGCCGGATCAAACAGCATAATCTTATTACCTTTTGATGACACCGAACTGGCCGCAGCTATCCGCCCACCCGGCAGCATCTCCGCTGAATGAGCATTGGGCACATAAGCACTGAATAATGTCCTGCCACTGCTGCGGTCTACCAGAGCCAATGCACCACCGGAAGATGTTATTAATATTTTATCGCCACCATCGACAGGTTTGCAGTCATCAGTGGTCCCAAACAATTTCTGCATCTGTCCCGAAAGGCCTTTTTGGCCATCAGCTTTCCAGCTCCATATTTTCTCAGGTGCACTGCCATCATAATCGCTCATATCAAAGATATAAACCTCATCTGCCCCGCAAACAATCAGCTCAGGCCTCAACTCTTTTGAGAAATTGCCCGAAAGCCCCCCACAACCAGCAATTACCAGAAACGACAAAACAACTAAAATCTTTTTCAACATAACAAACTCCATAAATGATAATCATGGCAAAATTGGGGACATAGCTACCTCTTTAGACAATTCAGGTACCAAAAACAAACACATTATGTGAATAATTACTCGCTAATGAACATGAAAAAAAATTCTAGGTACTTTTTTAACATTTTGTGTGGTCGTTCATACTGGACACCTTGTATAATTAATACAGAGAAAGAAAATATTTCATCCGCACCATCCCCGCTTTTAGCGTTTTTAATGCTAAAGCCTTGGAATACATACAGTTACGACAGCCTTATTTTTTAAAAGTTATAAATATTATATTGTTTGGCTGTCGGATTAATATTTTTCATACTTTTTTTACTTAAGGAGAATTGCAATGAAGAAGATTTTGTTAATGGCGATGGCGGTCGTATTATTGTCGACGCTAAAGGTTTTAGCCACAGGTATTTACGCCAACAGTGACGACCCGCTGACCGATGGTTCGCTGGAACATCCCTACGAAATTGCTACCGCCGAGCATTTCCTCAGCATGAATCAGGATCTCGGCACCGATGAAATGCTGTTTTTTAAGATCACAGCCGACATCGACCTGGCAGGTATGGGCGATAACCCCGATGGAAGCTTTTCGGATTCCATCATCGCCCCGGTTTCCGGACCAAGATTAAATTGCGTAATCTTTGGCTGCGAGCATATCATAAGTAATGCCAGAATTGATAACCCCGAAGGTCAGGAGATGGCCCTGTTTGGTAAAATACATGGCTTTATATATGACCTGGGCATTGAAAATATTGAAGTTAATGGCAGATTTTCAGTCGCTGGACTCGCATGGGATTTTGCAGGTAAGCTTAACAACTGCTACATAACCGGGAAAATATCTGCTGATGTTGGTGCTTATGGCGTCGCAGGTACATTTTATGAATCCGATAACAACTATTTTCCCACCAATTATTCTGCCATGGAATTAGAAAGCAGGCTATTACCTTCTGAGATCAATGCATTTGCACAGACACCCTACTCTTCCAATACATATTGCGATTATGAACTTGCTGGCAAAGACTACGGCCAATCAACTACTTCAAACATGCAAAACGAAGATTATTATAAAGGCTGGGAATTTACCGATTTCAATACCGGCCAGACTGGCAAGTGGTTTATGCCTGAAAACAGCTATCCAGTATTTGCTTCCAGCGGTAATTGTCAAGCAAAATGAGACAATTCTATTAGAAAATTAAGCTCTAATTTTTCACTTGTTTTGGGGGATTA
>JAEIOG010000047.1 GCA_016342495.1 Phycisphaerae bacterium | reverse complement strand
CTACAGTGTAACTCATATCCCGCTATTTTGAAATATTTAGTTTTAGCCCCACCTCATATGGGATGGCTGTGATTCTTTTTTGATAAATGCTTCGATTACTTTTTGTTGTTCATCAGCAATTATTTTTTTCAAATCTTCTTTAATGTTTTTCTCTTTATTTTTATTATTCGCTTTGGACTTAGGTTTTTTATCAGTCTTTTGTTTGGCCGCGGGTGTTTCGGGTTGATAAGTCCCTAATGTTCTCAATAGGAATTGTTCATATTTTTTGAAGCGACTGCGGCTATTTACATCGCCACCTAAGCCATGGCCTCCGGTTGGGTCCAGAAATAGTTCAACCAGGGTTTCTTTGCCATTTTTTAGCAGTTCGCGATATACCTGCATGGTGTCCTGATATAAAACATTTGAATCTTCCATACCATGAACCAGAAGGAGATTGCCTTTGAGGTTCTTAGCTAGTGGCACCAGGGAGAATTTTTTCAGAGTAGCCTGGCCGGGTTCACTTTTTCCAATGGTGTGGGTAGTATACCAGGAATTATAGTTTTCCCATTCAGTCGGGCCTGCTCCGGCTATGCCGGCGGCAAAAACCTCGGGTTCGGTATACATGCACATCTGGGTCTGGAACCCGCCAAAGCTCCAGCCATGAATTCCCACACGTTTGGGGTCTGCGCCATGATTTTTAACGAAATAATTCACACAGTCAACGATGTCTTCTACTTGCGGTTTACCGACCTGGTTATAGTTGGCTTTTTCGAAAATTCCAGCATAACCACTATTACCGCGGGTATCAATTGTACATGTGATATAGCCATGGTTCTGGGTCATGTAAAGTGGGAAGCCATAGGCTTCGCCGCCAAAGTTAGGCTGAGAGGCCTGTTTGGTTGTGCCCAGCGGGCCGCCATAGAAGTAGATTAATAATGGTCTTTTGTCCGTTTTTTTACAATCTTCCGGCTTGAACATTGATCCATAAAGCTTGTGACCATGTCGATTTATGAAATCGAAAAATTCAGGACTGTATTGTGCCCATTTTTTAGCCTCATCTGTGTGTGAATCTGTCAGAGTTGTTTCTTTTTTGGTAATCAGGTCTGATTTAACCAGTTCGCCGGGGAAATTAAAAGCTGAACGGCGGGATAGAACCATTGTTCCATCAGGGGCAATCGCAGGTGATGCATAAGTTCCTTTCTCGAAAGTCATACGGACCATTTTGCCATTCTGGACTGAAACTTTATAGACATCTTTTTGGGAAGGATGTACTTTTGTCGTCTGGACATAAACCCACTTACGGTTCTTTGACAAGCCCAATGGATAAACTTCAAATGGCCCGGAAGTCAAAGGTTTCATGTTTTCGTAGAGCGGGTCAAGAATATGTAGATGTCGGAAACCCGATTGTTCGCTGTTGTAAAGTATACGCTTATTATCAGCCAGATAGAACAGCTCCATCATGCGTGGGGTATTGGGGCCGCCATTATGAAAGAATTTAACCAGCTGTTTGGCTTGTTCGGGTTTGTTATCGGTTATTTGGGCCTGATGAATCTGAACCAGGCTGGTTGCATGCATAAAGGTTAGAAAAGCTATTTTGGTGGAATCAGGTGCCCATACCGGGTCGGTTATAATATCACCAATTGCGGTGGTATTAATAGAGAATACTTTTTTCAGATCATCCTTTTCATCAAAGTTTTCGCTGATTTTGTATAGATAAATTTGTTGTTCATAATGGGCCGGAGCATCGTCAGAAACCTGACGAGTTACTTCTCTTGACTGCATAAGGCGGGAACGATATTGAGCGATGTCAACTTTGCTGTATTGACCTTCTTTGGTTTGTCTATAAGTAGCAAAAGCAATCCATTTGCCATCTGGGCTAAGGTTAAGCGAGCCAAGTTCCTGACCCGAAGGAAATTTCGGGTCCAGTTGGCGTACATAAGAAGAGTTGAATTTGGTGATGAAATAGCTTTTGTCTCTGGAGCAGATATAGCCATCGCCATCGGGTAGCCATTGTATTGAAGATTCGCGTTGTTGGGTCTGGGTCAGGCGGGTGATTTTTTCTTTTTCAAAATCAAAACGATAAATGTCTCCTTCAGAGCTAAATAGCATTTCCTGGGTATTTGGTGCCCAGTAATAACTGGAGATGCCACTGTATCTGGGGGCCCGACTGTCATCAGGATCTTTGCTGGAAACCCAGTCTCCACGTTCTTTTAGTGCTTTAATTTCTTTGATAGCTTTTTTTTGTTCAGGTGTATCGGAATCTTTGATTTCTTCGGTTTTTACCTTTTTGGCCTTATTTTTCCGATCTTCCACTACTTTTCTAGATGAACTTTGGAATTTAGCTAATACTGAAGGATAGGTAATTCTGGTGATCTTGCCCGTTTCTGTGGACATGAGGTAGATATCATTGCCATGGCGGACTTCATCGGCAGGTCGATAAAGCCAGGCGGCATATTTGCCATCATGGGAAAAGGTCATGTCTTTGGCGGACGGTCCAAAGCCGTATTTGTCAGGAAACATTTCTTTTAGTGTTACTTTGTGGGAAGACTTTTCAACTTTGGTGTCTTGTTTTTTTACTTTTTCCTGGGCAAAAATGACCGAATTTGTGATAAAAAAGGCAAAAATTATTGTTAAAATGATGCGTTTTGGCATTGTATTTCCTCGATTATATAGTCAAAATTAATTATTTTTATGCAAGATAAAGGTAGTTTCAGGTATTACCAGTATGTTGTTTATGAAAATTAAAAGTCTTATTATATTAATTTCCTGATACGAACAAATTGGCAAATGGTTTTTGCTAATAATTGCAATATATTTATTATCGACATAAGTTATTTTATATATTAAGTTTATGTCGAGCAAGACAGGGGGACTGTTTTTTTTGCTTCATTTATCGCCATAGAAAATTATATCTAAATCATTATGTAAATATAGATGCAAAATAATGTAAAATAATTCATAAAAAGTGTGGAATTTAGTGATATTTTGTAACTGCCCCAAAGTTTGAGGATTTTTGACATAATTAAATTCTATGCATTGTGCATAAAAAATAAAAAGTTTATGGTTTGTATTACAGATTTGGAAAAGTTGATTAGTTCAGGTTGGCCGACGTGCTTAGTCCGGCTCTGACGATTCGTGCTGTTATTCTGTGAATCCTGTTAAAAACAAAGCCCCCTCATGCTCAGCACGAGGGGGCTTTGTTCATTAGCTGTTTTTGATTATAATTACTGCTCAAATAATCGTTTAATATCATTGAAAGTAATATACAGGAACAGGGTTCCAATCATCAGTAAGCCGGCCCAAACCAGGACTTCCTGAATTTTAGTTGATACTGGAGAGCCTTTGATTTTTTCTATAATAAGTAAAACAAGCAAGCCGCCATCGAGAATTGGCAATGGCAAAAAGTTAAACACCGCGATACAAACGCTGATCATGGCCATAAAGTATATATAATCAACGAATGATTTTTCACTGACTACTTGATAGCTCATTTTCAAGATGCCAACGGGCCCGGACGCTGCTTTAGGAGAAACGGATCGGTTAGCCATACCCTGAATTGTGGCAAATGTTTGCGAGATGAAATTTTCGGTCATGTTCCAACCCATCGAAAGCGCTTCACCCATGTCCTCGGCTTTGTAGTTATGTTTTAATGGTTCAAAAGCGGCAAGTAAAAATACGTCGCCAGAATCTACTTCATATTTCAAACCAATCCATTTATTATTTTCTGGTACAGTTGCCGTTACCTGGCCTTCCTGCATATCGGTTTTGTAGCCAATAGCAATTTCTTTGCCAGTATTAGCGAGCATGGCATCAATTATCTCAGCATAATTTGTCACTTCTGTTTGGCCTACAGTTGTAATTGCTGCACCACGCGGTATGGCCAGAGCTTTGCCGTGTTCGTATTCTTCGCATTTGGCGACAATGGTATTGTCGGTACAGGTAGAGGACATGGCAAGGCCAATTTTAGCGGTATTTTTTACGCCAAATAAGCGTTTAATTAATGAAACACCGGGCGCCTTGGGTGTTATTATAATTTCTTTTTCTACTGTAACATCATTTTCAATTCTGCTGACTATCATCGTTAATTCTTTATCAGCAGAAGCCTCAATGATAGCAGTAGCTTCATCAAAAGAAGGGTATGCCTGATTGCCAATGCGTTCGATAACATCGTTTTTCAAAATTCCCGCTTTTTCTGCAGGAGTATTGGGCATGACATTGAGTGCCACCAGTTTTGGTTTCAGGCCTAAAACGGTATGAATCATGGATTTATAAGTCATCTCAGTGATGCCATTGGCCGTAAGCTTCATAGGCAGCGTGATTTCATGTTTGGTATCATTGCGTTTAATAGTTAGTATTACCTTGTCAGGTGATTTCTTGCCTGATTCAGGGTATAATACTTCGAATAATTCAAAGCCATGGCTAATATCTGTGCCATTGACCGCGGTAATTTCATCGCCGGGTTCAAGACCAATTGCCTGTAATTTTTCCAGACTTTCTTCATCAGTGAATTTGTTAATTTTTAAGGTTGATGCGGGATTTAACCCCATTAATTTAGCACCGATTTCTTCATTCATTATTGGCGTGATCGAGAGATCTTCGATAGTTCCATTAACGCGCTGTACTTTAAGATTTACGGCTTTATTATTTGAGAAAGCACTGGCAATTTTAAGATCCATATACATTAAATGATCTTTTTTCTCGCCATTGATTTCCAGAATTTTGTCACCTGAGCGTCCACCGCCTTGATAATAGGCTGTATTAGTAGGGATATAACCGGCGACCGGTGGTTCCATATCTATGCCGCTATTAAAGATGAATATGAAAGCGATGCCAGCTGAGATCATATTAAATAACACCCCGGCGGAAATTGCCCAGGCCCGGGCCCATACTGGTTTGTTTGAATAGGCACGAGGGTTCTCTATTTTCTGGTCAGCACCGAGGTCGGCCTGGCCCAGCATCGCTACATAGCCACCCAGAGGGATAAGACTGATGCGATAGTCGGTTTCACCATCTTTGTCGGATTTCCGGGGGATAAGGAAGCCAAGCTTGCCCATACCATCATTTCCGGGGATGATAGTCGGCAAGATTTTGATTTGCATGCCAGCTTTACATTTTTTGAAACCGAGCACTACCGGGCCAAAACCAATCGAAAATGCTTCAACAATAATTCCAACAGATTTAGCGGCAGTGAAATGGCCCAATTCATGAATGAAAATAACGGCGCCAAAGCCAGCCAGCACCGCTAATATCTTGGCAAAGCGACTGAAATCAGCAAAAACAAAGAATATCGCATAAGCTACGATAGCCAGAGTTATTATGGTAGAAATCGGATTCTTTTTGGGTTTGGAGTTGTCAGTAGCGGTAGATTCAGTATTTTGCGATGTTTTTTCTTCGCTCATTTAAGTTTATTCCTATATTTAATCAGTTCTAGTTTTACTTATGTATCGGCACAATGATAATATCGGGCCAAAATACCATAACTATATATCATAACACATAAAATATTTTATTGCTAATCATTTTCGGGCAATGATTTCGTGGGCCTTCCAATGGTGACGCCAGCGTCAATACATCCTGATCCAGTTGGCATTGAAGTCGAAAGCGGTTTTTAAGCATATTTTGGCATGGCCATAAATGATTAAATTAAATTTCCTTTGTCAAAATCATAAAACTATCATAAAATTCTCCAATGGCTAAAAAGAAAATTACGATATTAGGCTCTACAGGTTCGATTGGAACCAGTAGTTTATCAGTTATTGACTCATTAAGTGACGATTTTGAGCTGATTGCTGCCAGTGCTCACTCCAATTGGCAGCAATTAGCACTTCAAGCACGTAAATATAATCTGGAAAAGGTGGTTTTGACCTCGGTTTCAGGTGGAAAACAGTTACGTGATGAACTCAAAGGCACCAAAACGGAAGTTTTGATAGGGGCAGAATTTTTACCTGAGCTGGCGGTCGATGATCGCTGTGATATATTGATTGTATCTATTGTCGGGGCCGCAGGGTTGCCAGCGGTGTTAGCTGCCACTGAAGCTGGCAAGACTATCGCTATTGCTAATAAGGAGTCTTTAGTGGTTGCCGGCTGTTTGCTGATGCCGATGGCTAAGAAATACGGCGCAACGATTTTACCTGTCGATTCTGAGCATTCTGCGATCCTGCAGGCGATGCATTCCGGTAATCGCAGTGAAGTTGAGAAGTTGATTGTGACAGCATCGGGCGGGCCTTTTCGCAAAGCTTCACTTGAAACTATAAAAAATGCTACCTTAGAAGATGCTTTGAATCATCCGACCTGGTCAATGGGTACTAAAATATCTATTGATTCGGCGACCATGATGAACAAAGCTTTAGAGCTGATCGAAGCTCGTTGGCTTTTTGATATGCCTGCCGACCAGATGGAAGTTATGGTGCATCCTGAATCTATTGTGCATTCGATGGTAGAATTTTGCGATGGTTCAGTTATCGCCCAACTATCGCCTCCTGATATGCGTTTGCCTATTCAGTATGCCATGACTTTTCCGGATAGAAGGCCATGTCCGGCTAAGAGGCTGACGCTTGCCGATATCAGTAATCTTACATTTGAGGCACCGGATTTTGATCGATTTCCGGCTATTGCCCTGGGTTTTGCAGTTGCTCAAAAGGGCGGTACCGCCGGGGCGGTCTTAAATGCGGCAAATGAAGCGGCAGTTGGGGCTTTTGTCAATGGCTCGATAGGTTTTATGCAGATAAGTGAGCTGGCTGAACAGATATTAAACAGCCATCCCTGGATTGAAAAGCCCGATCTGGAGCAATTATTGGCAGCTGACCAATGGGCAAGAGATCAGGTAGCAACTCTGATAAAATAATTGTTTTGTCCTGGAAGCCTATAGCCCCATGGCTATATTGGCTATTGCTTTTAACAGTGCTTGTCCTGGCGGTTTGATGATATGAGCCTGACAACCCAGATCATAGCAGGTTTGTGCCTGCTGCTGATCAGCGCTGGTTGTCAGCATTATCACCGGATTGTCTTTAAAATCATTATTTTCTTTAATTTTTTTAAGCACTTCAATGCCATCAATTCCGGGCATTCTAATATCGAGTAATACAATATATTTTTTCTTGTTTGTCGAAGAAGATTTCAAATCAGCAATAAAATCAAGAACAGACTGTCCATTTTCGAACCAATGCAATTCGTTTTTAATCCCTTTTTTTCTTAAGAAAATCTCAATAAGTTTATAATGGCCAGCTTCATCTTCAACAATCAAAAAAACAAATTCGGGTCTGAGTATTAGTTTCGAATCAAATTGTTCTTGAGTTTGCAATAACATTTTACGACTCCATAGGTAAATAAACAAAGAATTTAGAACCTTGGTTGGGCTCTGATTCGAGCCAGATTTTTCCATTGTTGCGATCCAGGATGCGTTTGATTATGGTTAAGCCTAAACCCTGACCAGATATATTTTGTCTGGGGTCCAGGCGATGATAAATCTCAAAGATTTTACTGTAATGATCCGGATGAATTCCTATACCATTATCTTCGATGCAATATAAGCTTCTTTTGTTTTCGATTTTTCCGGTTATGGAAATAATAGCATTGCGGTCGGGGTGTTTATATTTCAGGGCATTGTCAATTAAATTGGTGAAAACCTGGGTAATCTGACTTTCATCCCCCATACACCCAGGCAGCGTATCAATTTTGATTTCGGTGTTATTACTATCAGTCTGATATTTCATAATATTTATTATTCCAGCTAAAACATGATTCATTTCTATTGGCTGAATATCAATTTCGCTGACACCAATATGAGAAACTTTTTGCATTCCGCAAATCAGCTTGTCCATGCGGGCAGTGCTGGAACAGATATAATTGAGATCTTCGGGTATATCTTTGGTAATTAAGGTATCAATTTCAGAATTTTGTACATTTTCATTTTTAATCAGGTTTTGCATGTCGGTGCAATGTTCAATTAATAAATCACTAAAGCCTTTAATGTTAATCAGAGGGGTTTTAAGGTCATGGGAGGAAATATAAGCTATGCTTTTGAGTTCTTCATTTCTACCTTGGAGATCCTGGAGCAGTTGTTGGTTATGCTTTTGGAGTGTTATTCTGGCGGTTATGTCAACAAATGAAATAAGGATATATTCCAAACTGCCATCTTCATAATATACCGCAAAACTGCTGCAGGTTACCCAGGTGATCTGTTGTTTATCGGGTCGCGAAATGCCTGCAATGTAGTCCCGCAGGTTTTCTTGTTTATTTAATGCCAGTTGAATCGGGTAATTTTCAGCGGCCATTTCAGTTCCATCTTCATTCAGGAACTTCCAGGCCGGGTCGATAGCGGTTTTACCAACCATTTGACTTTCGGAAAGTCCCAGAATCTCTGAAGCCATGGGATTATTGAATATTATCGAGGTGTCAGGGCCATGGGCTACCACGCCCACGCTTAAATTATCTAATAATCCGCGGTGTTTTCTTTCGCTGGCTTGTAAAAGCTCATTGGTGATTTGCAGTTGCTGTTCGCTGGCTATGAGTTGTTGATTGGATGCTTTGAGTTGTTGTTCGCTGGCTCTAAGTTGTTGATTGAAGGCCCGGAGTTGTTGTTCGTTAGCTTTGAGTTGCTGTTCGCTGGCTGTCAGTTGTTGATTGGCTGCATCCAGTTCATCCCGATTAGCGATGATCAGCTTCAAATCATTTGTCATCTGGTCAAATGAATAGGCGAGTTGTCCAATTTCATCAGAGGGATCCATATTGATTTTATGGTTGAGGTCGCCTTTGGCGACAATATTAATCTGTTCTATGACATGATAGATGGGTTGAGTTATGCTTTTGGTTATATAAATGCCACAGGCCAGGCACATCGCGACAATAACTGTTATGAATATTATCATAAACAATAAATTTCTTTGCCGGGCAATCTGGGTATATTGGTGAAATTCTTTGGCTTTTGCATTAGCAAAGCTGCTCAGCACCTCAATGGATTCATTGAGGGTGTCAATATGTTTGGCTCCCTGGTTTTTGGTGATATTTTCTGCCTGATCAATCTTGCCGGCATTAACTAAATCTATGACTTGCTGGCGAATAGGCTTCCATTGCAAAAAAGCTACGCGGGCGGTTTGGATATCTTCTTTGTCACCCAGGAATTGTTTTGCAATGATTTCGAAGGAGGCCAGGGCATTATTTTCTTGTTCATTGACTTTGTCAATGGCAGCTTGCAACTGTTGTTTATCATCAGCTAAGACCACATCTTTCATCGAGCGGTGCATATTTGCGATATTGATTTGGATATCCCTTACCGCATTACTAACGGCTAAAGGATGATCATATATATCCTTGTTTAAGCTGGCCAGTTTATTCATTTGGATCAGGGCAAAGCCGCCCAGGATCGCTGCCAGCAGGGCAGTGATGCCAAAGCCGGTTAATAACTTTGTTCTTAATTTGGTATGATGTTTGTTATGCATGATGTGAACTGCTTATCCGGTTAGTTATAGTCTAAGTCTGCAAATCAATGTAGCTTAGGAATTATCAAAGTTTTAGGCTGGCCACAGTTGGATTTTTTCACTGTCGCCTTGAGTATAGTTTATGGTCCCGGTTTTTGCATCCAGAAAGATACTTTTGCGCAGGAAGCCGCCCAGCACCGAAGCATTAATCTTTATTTTTTTTTCATTTAAGATTGCCCTGACCGAATCGATATTACTCTGGCAGATATTGTCATCACTTTTGCGGAGCACATTACCAGCTCCGACCAGGGAAACGGTGATATCTTTGACAGCAGATCCTAATTGAATCATTTGTACCAGCATCTGTTCAATAGCATCTAAGGCATATTTGTTTTTATGTTTATAATTTGCCGGTGCTGCCCCGGCCAGCATAATATGAGCCATCCCCGAGTTGGTTTTTTCTTTATCGAAGGCGGCAATGACAATGCAGGAACCGATAGTCTGTGACCTTAAGTGGGCATCACCTTTGACTGCGACAACTTCACCGGTATTGACATCTATTGTTTGGCACATATTTGCAACCTCCTTTGTTGATAATAGTTAAAGAAACTGGGATTTCCTCATCGGCAGGCTTATATTTGCTTGTCAATATTCAATTAATGCTTAACTTATAATAAAAACCCAAATACAAGCTGCATGAAGTGTTTTTTACATTAGCTATTAAGAATACTAGCTGAATATCGCATAAATTTCCAGTGATAATTGAGAAAAATCAGCTTAATTTGCTAAAAAACTCCCCGAAAATTCAGCAAATGACCCTTCAAATCGCCAATATCAGACTTGAAATCGTCAATATCAGGCTTCAAATCGTCAATATCAGGCTTCAAATCGTCAATACCTGACTTGGAATTGCCAATATCAAGCTTGAAATTACCAATACCAAGCTTGAAACGCCCAATACCTGACTTAAAATTGCCAATACCAAGCTTGAAATCGTCAATACCTGACTTGATATTACCAATACTAAGCTTCAAATCGCCAATACCTGACTTAAAATTGCCAATACTAAACTTGAAATCGTCAATACCAGCTTTCAAATCGCCAATTTCAGGCTTAAAACGCCCATTAGGCTTTTTGGGCGGGGTTAAATCTCATTATCGGCGGCTTTGGCCAGCTGGACTTCTTGCCAAAGCACCTCTTTTATCGCATCGATGCCCTGACCGGTTATCGAAGATATATGATAAACTTTATTTCCGAGCCTTTGCTGGAAGTCTTTCAGCAGGACTTGATCCGGATCTAAATCCATTTTTGAGACAATCAGGATTTCCGGCTTGGAAGCTAAGTCAGGACTATAACGTTTTAGCTCCCGTCGGATGGAATGATAGTTCTCTACTGCATCGGAGCCATCAGGATTGGCAATATCCACCAGATGAATGATGATGCGGGTGCGTTCGATATGGCGGAGGAAATCATGTCCGAGGCCATGGCCCTCGGCGGCCCCTTCGATTAAGCCGGGAATATCGGCAACTACCACCCGACGATAGCCGGATAATTCAACTATGCCTAAACTGGGCTTTAAAGTGGTAAAAGGATAAGATGCTATTTTGGGTTTGGCCGCTGAAATGCGGGAAAGCAGGGTGCTTTTACCGGCATTGGGCAAACCGACCAGCCCGATATCAGCGATGAGCTTAAGTTCAAGCTTGAGATTGCGGCTGCGTCCTTCTTTGCCTTCTTCAAAAGACTTGGGGACCTGATTAGTCGGGGTGGAAAAGTGCTGATTACCTTTGCCGCCTTTGCCCCCTTTGGCAACACAGATTTTCATGCCCGGTTCATTGAGATCTTTGATGATCAGATCATGGTCGGTATCTATGACAATGGTTCCCACCGGTACGACAATGATCAGGTCTTCACCATTTTTGCCATGCATGTCGCGACTGGTGCCATCGAAGCCTCGTTGAGCCTTCCAGTGGGGACGACCGGTGAAATCCAGCAGAGTATCGACTGCTTCTTCGGCAAGCAGATATATCGAGCCGCCATCTCCGCCATCGCCGCCATCAGGTCCGCCCCGGGGCACGTGGGCTTCGCGGCGGAAACTGACACAGCCATTGCCGCCATCACCAGCTTTTACATGAATTTCAGCTTGATCTATGAACATTTTATCGAATTCTCAAAAGAGTAAGGGTATATCTGGGGAAAGTATACAAAAAAAAGAGCAGCGTTAAACGCCGCTCTGGATAATCATTGAGATTTTTAGCAATTATGATGCTAAAACAGAGATTTTCCTGCCTTGGAACAATACTGTGCCAGTTGTCAGAGCGAAGATCGTGTAATCTTTGCCTAAACCGACGTTTTTGCCCGGTTTAAATACTGTACCGCACTGGCGAACGATGATTGAACCAGCTTTAACTTCCTGGCCGCCATAAGCTTTGATACCACGATACTGCGGGTTGCTGTCACGACCATTACGTGATGAACCTTGTCCTTTTTTATGTGCCATTGTGAACCTCTAATAGCGATTAATTATAACTAAATTTCTTATATAACAATACCTTAACGCATTACCCAGCTGCGATCTCTGCTGAGTAAAACTCGTTTTTCCGGGTTGATTGCATCACCGGGAACTTGGTATTCTATCATTAAAGTCTTAAGAAGCAAGACTTTTTTATTATTTATTGGATGTTTGGTTTCGGTACTTTCATTGCTTAGACCCGTGATGAAAATCTTAGCGGTTTTAGCATTAGGGTCGAAATCTTCAAAAATTGCAACGCAGTCCCGGGCATTATCTTTGCCTTGCAGGATTTTCCCGCTAACCATATTGATAGGTTCCAGCAAAGGGAATTTGTTTTCATAGAGCTTTTGGATTTTATCATAGACCGGCTTGACGACTTTGCTGTCGGCTTTGTATATTCTGAAAGTATTAGTCATAAGCTCAAAAGAAGGGTGGAAATCGACATCCTGCCCGGAATTATTGGTGATTGTATACAGTAAATACCAGAAAGTTCTGGTTTTTTTCTCCCCTGGCATTGTTACAGTGATCTGTTCAGGGCTGCCATGGATAGCTATATCAACCTGCCATACGCCAGGTGATGGAACCATAGGTGGTTTAGGACCAGCAAATGATGAGCCAATAGCCAAACAGCCTATAACGACAGAGGTAACCAATACAAATTTTAGGAATTTCGGGGCGGTCATTGTCATTACCATCCATATTAAGGTTTGTAATTAGTAAATTGCAGGTAATGAATTCTATCGGAAATTGGTGGATTGTCAAGCAAAGAAATGGTTAAAGTCTGGTTATATTTAGAGTTGTAGCAAAAAAAAAGGGAAAAAGGCCTTAAAATTAACAAAACTGTCTCATTTCAAATGAGACAGTTTTGTGGGAGAACAAATATTTTATTAAGAAAATTAAGCACTCATTACCTGTTCGGTTTGCTCAGCCTGGGCGGTTGCTTGCATATTGTGGCTTAATTCTAATTCACTATTAAGATTAACAACTATTTTTGTTTGTCCATGGAAATTATAATCGACCCTGATAACTTGTGACCAGTCCAGATATGTGCCCATGGAGAATTCATCACTTGAATGAATCGGGTAGCTAAAACGCATTAGCAACCAATGCCCAACTTGCGGGCAACATTGTTTGTCAGCAGTAAAAGCAATTGCGTGTTTGTTTAAATCGAGTACCTGTCCTCTGAAAAGTTGACCATTGTCTTCATAGCCATACCACATAGGCCAGGAAAATCTGACTCTGGGTTCACGCCGTCTTTCTGCTTGTTCATTCATGTATGAAGCCTCCCTTGGTTATAAGGTTAATAATTAATGCTCTATCATTATTCATCTTGGGCATGCCAAGTTGAATAAATAACGTTTAAGCATCGCCTTATATATTTCGGGATTTCAGGGAGGCCAATTAAGTTGAAAATTAAAAAAAAAGCGGTTTAATGTGCAGATAAGGCTATTAATCCCAAACAATACAGATGGTTGGGCATTTGATATATAATAATGCAAGAGGGCAGCCCAACGTTGTGGGCCAGAAAATACTTATAGGACGATATTGTCAGATTGAATCAGTCAATTTATTCGATAAGAGCTTTGACTACTTCCAGCTCTTCTTCGATATTGTTGGCTATTTCATTTAGCTGGTTGGGGGATATGCTGATTTCTTTGATTAGATAATCATCGATAACGATATCATCGATTTTTTCCCTATTGAATAGCCCCAATCCCATTTGGGTGCAGAGCGAGTCAGCAATGCAGGTTACTGTCGCTAAAAGGCGGTTTTCGGGTGCTAATTCCATGGGATTATGATGAAAAGCTGTTACATACTGGAAAGAGCGGGGGAATTTCCAGCGGGTAGTAAGAGCAGCACCAATTTCAGTGTGGGTGGCTCCTAGAATTTCAGATTCGACTTCAAGAAGATTTTTGCCGGTGTTGACTTGCGCTATAATTTCAGGTATTGCGCTGGCTCGGCATTGCATAACGGAAACCAGCCCAATATCGTGCATCAAACCAGCCAGAAAAGATTCATCTGGCAATGAAAGTCCTATTGCCGAAGCGATAAGTTTGTTGGTAGCACCAACAGCAACGCTATGAGTCCAGAGGTCTTTGCCGGAAAATTCAGGGCATTCGGTATTAGTTTTGAACATTTTACTTAGGGAAGCTGCGATTGCAATGTTTTTAACTGCATTCAGACCCAATAGCATAATCGCCCGGTCAATGGAACCGATCTGTCCGGGCAGCCCATAAAAAGCTGAATTTACTACCCGTAAAACACGAGCTGACAGAGCAGGGTCATTTTTGACTATTACATGAAGATCATGAGCGGTACTTTTGGGGTCTTGAACGACCTGAACAATACGCATGGTTACTTCGGGCAATGTTGCGATTTCAAGCGTTTCATTGGCAATGTCAAGTGCTGTTGAAGTGGTCATATTAACCCTTTTCATCTAGTAAGCTAATAACAGATATTCTTAATGAATAGCTCCCTGCTGATTTTGGTTTTGGCAAGCACCGCGGCGATCTTTGTGCCACTGCGGCCAATTCCATAAATTTTGCATGGTTTCCTGTTATTTTTATTACGTTTAAGGGCAATATTGAGTGCTTTTTCGACATTTTTTTGCCCATAATCGCAATCAATTACATATTTGCCCTGTTGCCTGCCTTTTTGGCGAGGTCCGATGTTAATTACATCGACATTTAAGGCACTGGTCTCAACTATTCCAGCAGAACTGTTTCCGACAAGGCATTGGCAACGGCTTAAAAGGCCCAGGAAAATATTACGGGGTAAGTGCTTGATAAACTTGAGGTTATGACTTAAACAGTATGGCTTTGCTGCATCGATAATTGCGGCATGACCAGAATCGGAATTTGGATATAAGACTATGTTATTTCGGCACTTAGCATGACAGGCCTTTAAAGTATCGAGCATATATTGGGCTTCAATTTCTGGTTTTTGACCGATAGGGTGCTGGAGGATTATGAGGAATTTTTCACGAATATCAAAGTCTGCATATTGATTTAAGGTCGAAATTGAACGGCAAATATTTTTTGATAAATTATCAATTGAAGGTGAGCCGGTCTGATAAATACGTGATTTTTCTTCGCCCAGCTTAATAATTCGTTTTGCCGAACTGTCGCAGGCAGGGAAATGGATATGGGCTAATTTGGTTATGGCATGTCTATAGGAATCATCTTGAATTCCCTGGGCGGCATCTCCACCGTGAATGTGAGCCAGGCATTTCCCACAGGCAACAGCAGCAGAAGCCGCGGCGAAAGCTTCGAGCCGGTCACCCAGAACAAGAACTATGTCAGTTTCCAGGTCGCGGTAGGCTTTGGCCAGCTGGGAGATAGCTTTGCCCATTGCTATGGCCTGTGAAGTCATACAATCTATGCTGGGCTGGAGTTTGATTTCAGCGTTGATTTTATAGCCATCGGTTTTAATTTCATTGATGGTATGGCCAAACTTTTTAAGCAGATGTTGGCCAGTAGCGATGATTTGCAGGTTAAGTTTTGGATGTTTATCAATTGCGGCGATAACCGAACGCAAGATGCCATAGTCGGCACGGGTTCCGGTTATGACGGTTATATTTTTTATTTGTTTTGTAGTCATTGTTAGTATTTTAACGTTTTTATGCTATGTATGAAAGGAGAGTTTTAATTTATTGACAAAATTGGGCCGTTCAGAGATAATAATTATGTTGCATGTAGTAGGATGATACGATGTTTATGTTATTGAAATTTTAGAGTAACCGACCAATTTACAGAAAGCGAGGAAACATGAAGAAATTATTAATTGTGATAATGGCATTTAGCTTATTTGGCATAGGAGGTAGAACTGTTTATGCCCAGCAAGCAGATGACAAAGATGTGGTTTGGCTTGAATTTGAGTACAAAGGTTTAAGCGGAGCTGACGGTGAGCCAACGCTTATGAGCGGTAATTATGGATTTGGCAGTTCTGGCGAGCCTGATGAATTTATCAAAGCCGTTCAGGCTAAGGCCAAAGGTGAGATTTTATTAGCACCATATTACCTGGTTGGAGAGAGAAAGATTGCCGCTTTAGAGTATGAAGGTGAAGAGGCCAAAGCATTTTATTTTGATCATAATGGCGATGGTAAAGTAGTAGCCAAAGATATCCTGAAGCCTGTAGTGAAAGAGGAAAATTCACGCAAGGAAACAGCTTTTTATACTAAAGATTTTGTTACTACAAATTCTGATGGTGCTAAATCTGCTATGCGTTATAAGATTTACTTAAGAAACCTGGAAAAAGGGCAAATGAATGTAACCTGGCAGTCCAGTAGTTATTTTGAAGCTAAAGGTGAAATTGATGGTGAATTGGTTATTTTCAGGCTTATCGGGTCTGGTATCTCAGGTGATTATGGCAAAATTGGTCGTTCGCGATATATGATTTATGGAAGTAACGATCAATATTTGGGATCGGGTTATCTAAGTTCTTTGGTTAGCCATCATGATAGGTATTATAAATTAAAAATCGAAGGTAATTTTGGTAAGAAAGATAAACCACGGATTTGCCTGACAAAAGTTACTGAACCACTTGGTAAGCTTGATGTCAAATTTGGGAATGATGAGAAAATTAACGGCAAACTTACCTATGGTTCAATCACCGGTCAAAAAGATAATAATATTAACCTGAGGATAAATTCCGAAGCAACGCTTCCGCCAGGTAAATATAAATTAACCAGTGGCTCATTTACATTCGGTAAAGGTGAGGATATGAGCTGGAGCGTTAGTTTTTCTAAAGGACCTGATTTTACTATTAAATCCAAAGGCTCCACAACGCTAGAAATGCTTAAGCCAAATTTGACTGTAAGTTCGGTCGATGAAGCAAGGCGTTATTATTCCGACGTAAAAGAAAGCGGTAGTTTTACAAAGAACCAGAAAATATATTTATCACCTATAATTGAGGATAAAAATGGTGTAGTCTATTCGCGTTTCACATGTAAAGACGGCACAGATACCAGGCCCAGGCTGATTATAAAAGATGCTGATGGCAAGATTGTTGAAGATAAAACTCTGGAGTATGGCTGAGGGGGCACTTGTGGGTTCTCGTGGCGAGAACATAAAGTTGGCAAATACACCGTTGAAATGAGTCTGGATATGGGGCCTTTGGCTGGCAAAGCAATTGTGACAAAGGTTATTGAAATTGTAGAGTAATAGAAGACTTTTGAAAAAAAAGATAGCCCGCAACTTAAAGTTTAGGGCTATCTTTTTTTTTATTGAGATTAAACCGGAATTAATTGGCGTTTTGGAGCCAGGCTGGCCAGGCATTTGGTGGCTGGGTTTGTCTTGACCATCCTTTATGCCAACGCAATTCCCATATTTTTTTCAGTGGGACTTTGTTGGCCGAGCCATCAATATAGACAGCCTGGATTTTCATGCTATGTCGGTCCAGACAGACACGTTTTAAGCTATCAACCCAACCAGCCAGCGCAAGTTCAGTATCGGTGGCAGGGGCATTGTCCGTTTCAAAGGGGCTTAGCCCCATCCATATACCATCGGTAAAAATTGGGATTTCAGTGCCATTTTTGACTGTATTACTTCGCCAGAAATGATTTTTGAAATTCCCCCAGTTTCCAGGCAATTTAATGGGGTTTTGTACCCAGTGATTCAATGAATAGCTACCATTATTGTCTTTGGTTTGTCCGTCACCGGTAAAAGCCCAGGCTTTGTCTTTTTCACCATATTTCCCTACAGACCCCCAATCACGTTTTCCCAGCTGAGTTGCTGATGGGCAAAGCCTGATTTCAGGGTTGTCATAGTATTTTGATAATGTGTAATACCATCTATTGCCGGCACTATTAAAAGAGTCATAGGCATCGATAAATTTATCATTATAATCATTGCAATATTGCTGATAAAAAATACCCCATTGCCGCAAATTTGAAAGACAGGCCGCCCCTTGAGCGGTTTTTCGGGCTTTGGAAAGTGCAGGCATCAGTATTGACACCAGTAGAGCAATAATTGATATTACCACTAGTAGCTCAATAAGGGTGAAAGCAGTTCTTTTACGCATAAAAATCTCCATAAAATTATGATATACACTATATTTTTCAGGCTGATGCTTAAAATAGCCTGAGTATTCATAAGGTAATTATTTTAGGAGTCAAAAAAGAACCGGAAAAATATATTTTTATAAAAAAAGCCGAAGCAAATGCCCCGGCTTTAAGGTTATAGTGTTTTATTATTATTTATGTTCTCTGGTAATGAAACCAAACGCGCCATAATTTTGGTGTTTATACATGTTCTCGGGATCGGAAGAGAATTGTCTTACACTTCCATCGATATATCCGGCATTTAGCTGGGCATCGGGGCGTTCGGCAACTTCGACGTCAGTAATTTGAGCTGAATTACTCGGTAAGGCTCCATCTCTAACAAAATAAGGAGCTTTCTTTGCGGCGCCCTTAAATGGATGAGAGCTGATATATCCATAATAATCCCAAACGAAATTGCTGTAACCCTCAGGTAACCAAAATAGTGAGTCCTGAACGGCTAGTTTGTCTTTGGAAGCAGTTGATGTTGGTGCGACAAAATCTTCTCCCTTATTTTTATTAGTAAATTTGAGGTTTTGGTTTACAGCTGCAGATTTTTCAAAGTTATAACCTTGGTAGTTCCACAAGAGAGTGTATGAAGAATGCAACAGGGTATAATTAGCTTTTTTGTATGATTCGCCATATTTAAGTGTTGCGCCAGTATCAGGGTCAATTGCTGGTGCAAATTTTGAGCCTTGTGGAGGCCATTCGCTGTTTTTATCAATAGGTGCCAGCGTGCAGTTAAATACCCCAACTTCTGGAAGGTATGTCCCCAGAGTCGTACCAGCTGCCGTTGCTATTGGGGTTGTTCTAACTCCCCAATTATTGCCGTTCCATGATAATTCATAAGGTCGATGATAGCCGCTATCAGAAACCATACTGGGAGATACCGGCAGTTTGTCATCATGTTCGCTGGCGAATAAATTCAGCCCCATTAGAAGTTGACGCTGATTAGATTTGCAAACCGTAAGTTTTGCGGAATAGCGGGCTTTTGAAAGGGCGGGCATCAGGATTGATACCAGTAAAGCGATGATTGAAATAACCACCAGCAATTCAATTAAAGTAAAACCTCTTTTTTTCATCATAATAGACTCCAAAATATTAGCTTTTTTAAAGCTGTAGTGTAAAACCTGCCCAAAACTATAGGCTTCTTATTGATTAATCACAGAAAAAGATTATTTTTGTACTCAAAAAGTGGTGAAAATTAATATTTTTTTGTTTGCATGCTCAATAGGACAAGTTTCATAGTTTTTCTGCGACTTTGAGGTTTATTTAATAAGAAAACCATAAAAACTGAGCAAATCGTTATTTAAATTCTCTTGTTAAATAGCCGATAGCGCCCCAATTCCTGCATTTAACCGTATTTTTTCCATCGGTGTCAAATTGTCTGACGCTGCCATCGATATAACCAGCATTCAGATTTACTACTGGGCGGTCTATGTCATCTTCGGTAGGCGATGGTTCATTGGCCTTGCTGGTAAAATAAGGTGTATTTTTTGAGCTATTATCATATGGATGGCTTGAATACCAGCTATAAGTTTCGGGCCAAACGACATTTGGGTGTGTGTTAAGGTAAAAAAATGAGTCCTGTACAACGAGTTTGTTTTTGCTGGCTGTATTCTTGGGCCCTTCAAAATCGAACCAGTTCCAATTCTGTGGGATATTACGCGAAACTTTTTGATTGTAACCCTGATAGTTCCACAGCAAAGTATAGGTTGAATGTAAAGATGAATAGTTGGCGTCCCGGTATGCTTTACCATATTGCAAGGTGGAGCCATCGGGATTGGTAGCCGGGGGATATTTTGAACCTCTGGGCGGCCAGGGATCATTATTATCTATCGGGGCCAGGGTGCAGTTGTACACTCCAACTTCGGGCAGATATTTACCCAGAGTCAGCCCTGCAGCATTGGGAATCTGCTGGGGAGCGTTGGCGGAACTAAAATTTTCATAAATAAAGCCCATGGTATTTTCAAACCAGGCTAATTCATAAGGGCGATGATAGTCACCAATTCTTCCCAAACGCCTGCTGGGTGATTCTGGCAGTCTATCACTGTTTTCGCTGGCATAGAGGTTCAGGCCCATGACAAGTTGGCGTTGATTGGATTTGCAGACTGTCATCTTAGCCGTCAGGCGTGCCTTTGACAACGCTGGCATCAGGATCGAAACCAGCAATGCAATGATGGAAATGACCACCAGCAATTCTATTAATGTAAAAGCTCTTCGTTTTGTCATGTATGCCTCTTATGCCCAGATTAATCGTGGCCAGGGAAATTAACACTTCTTACAGGTAAATCCAAGAAAAAGGGTATTTTTGTACTCGAAAAATGTATAAACTGCTGAAAAATACTTCATTTTATTGTGTTAATAGTTATAAGTCTATATATTGTAGAGTTTTATGTGTTTTAGGTAGGAGTTGATTTGTGGACGGGTTCTATTGGTAAACTATGGAGGAAGGGAATTTTTGTTGCATGAAAGTCTATTTTAGCGATAATGTTTTCATTGAATTTGTATTTTTTTGGCTTAAAAAGGTGAAATATGTCTTATATAGTGGTTACTGGTGGTGCCGGTTTTATTGGCAGCGGGCTTATCTGGGGTCTAAATCAGCGGGGTTTTGATAATATTATCGTGACCGATGTTCTGGGCACCGATGAAAAATGGAAAAATCTGGCCAACTTGCGGTTTGCTGACTATTTTGAAAAAGATGATTTTCTGACTAAGCTCCAAGCCGGTGATTTCGCTGGTCAGATTGATGGCATAATCCACATGGGCGCCTGCAGCGCTACCGACGAAAGAGACATTTCTTATTTGATGAATAATAATTTTGGTGATACCAAACGGTTGGCCCAATGGTCGATTGATAACAGTAAACGATTTGTTTATGCTTCCAGTGCCGCTACCTATGGCAATGGCGAAAAGGGTTTTTCTGATAGCCACGATGGTCTCGATACCCTAAAACCTATTAATGGCTATGCGTTTTCGAAGTGGCAGTTTGATTTATGGGCCAAGCGTAAAGGTGTGCTAAATAAGATGGCTGGTTTGAAATTTTTCAATGTCTTTGGCCCCAATGAATATCACAAAGATGGGATGCGGTCGGTTGTCAATAAAGCTTATGATGAAATTAAAGCTACCGGTGGCATGAAATTGTTTAAGAGCGACCATCCTGATTTTGGCGATGGGGGCCAGAGTCGTGATTTTGTTTATATTAAATATGTCGTTGATGCTACGCTGGCGGTTTATAATGCCAAAGATGCCAACGGGATATTTAATTTAGGGACAGGCGTCGCACGCAGCTTTAAGGATTTGACAGTTGCTACTTTTCAAGCGATGGGATTGGAACCGAATATCAGCTATATCGATATGCCGGATAAATTCAAAGGGAAATATCAATATTATACCTGTGCCGAGATGGAAAAGCTGCGCAAGGTTTATCCCGATATGCCCTGGACGCTGGAAGAATCTGTCAAAGATTATGTGCAGAATTATTTGATGCAGGATGATGGGTATTTGAAGGTTCAATAGAACACGAAAAATGCAAATTGCGCAATATTCTTTGTTAATCTTGGAAAATGGTAGAGACAAGGCATGCCTTGTCTCTACGGGGTAGTCTATTGAGTATATTATTTCGGTTCAATAATCGCAGCATAACCGCCACCGGGGGCCAGTTTGATTTTTAGTTCTGAACCTGCAGTAACATTGGATTTTCCGATTGAGGTATCGGTTGCCTCTTCGGCGGCCTTGGGTCCATCGGCCCAGTATCTCAAGGTATAGTTGCCTTGGGTCAGGAAGTCCAGCTTGACAGATAAATCGCGCGGGCTCCAATTAGTCATTGCACCAATAAACCATCTATTTCCATTGCGTCGGGCGATGGCTATCTCTTTGCCAACTTCTGCTTTTAATACCACAGTTTCATCCCAGGTAGTGGGTACTTCCTGCAGGAATGGCATGCATTCAGGGTTCTTGCGATATTTTGTCGGGGTGTCGGCCAACATTTGCAGTGGGCTTAGGAAAGTTACATACATAGCCAACTGATGACATCGGGTTCCAAGGCTGCCGGGATTGCGTCCTTGTATCTTAAAATTCGATTGGGTGTAGTTATCCATTGCTCCGGGAGTATAGTCCATCGGGCCAACGGCCATCCGGATAAATGGTAGCAGGACCGCATAGTCTGGTGAAGCTTTTCTACTCCATTTGCTCTGTTCCAGACCTAGCACTGATTCATGGGCTATGACGTTAGGCCATGTTCGCTGCAGTCCGGTAGGTTTTGAACCACCATGGAAATCGACAAGCAGATGGCCTTTGGCCGCTTCTTTAGCGACTTTTGCACAGAAGTCCATCATTAACTGGTCATCACGCTGCATGAAATCTACCTTAAGTCCCTTGATACCCCATTTGGCAAACTGTTCGAAAGCTTTATCGAAGTTGTATTCCAGAGCAGCCGAGGTCATCCACAGAATAACGCCAATATTTTTGGCTTTACCATATTCTACCAGCCCGGAGATATCGAGATCGCTGGCGACTTTAAGCAGATTCTCTGGCCCTCTAACGCTCCAACCTTCATCGAGAATGATATATTGAAGTTTGTTGGCAGCGGCAAAGTCAATATAGTTTTTATAGGTTTTCTGATTAATACCAGCTTTGAAATCCACATCGGTAATATTCCAGGCATTCCACCAGTCCCAGGAAACTTTACCAGGTTTTATCCATGAAGTATCTTTCAGTTGGCATGGGTTTGCCAGCGTATATAGCATGGTAGATTCCAGGAGTCCCGCCGCATCGGTAATAACAAAAGTACGCCATGGATAAGTGCGGGTGCCATTAGTTTTAGCTAGAAAGTCGCTATATTTGTTTACCGTCATATTTCTATCGGATTGAAGTTTTGTTTCCGCAGGATAATGGGGAAATACCGCATTGATACTTGCCGTCCCGGAACCTTTAAGCCAAAGCCCAGGATATTCTTCTACGTTCACATCGGTCATGAGAATATAGCGTTCATTACCGATGTCGACCAGTGCCGGAGTACAGCCAGCTTTTAATGTGGCTGTTTCAGAGATTTTGATGTGCTCGAACATATTTTCCTGATGTGAGAAAAAACCCTGGCCGTTGGGTACCGGGTAATAAATATTATAATCCTGAGCGAAATTAAAAGATAACTGTTCGCTGTTGATAATTACCTGAGGTTTATCGATTTTGCTTTCCCAGCGAAAAGCGACGCCATCATTATAGGCTCGGATTCGCAATGCCACCGGGCCATCAAATTGCACCAGGGCTTCACTGCAGGATTCATCTATTTTAGAGGTGATTGTTGGTATCGTCGGGATAATCTCATTGTCGATGCTTTTGCAGGTGACATTCTTGATTGTTGTCTTGCCGGGGTATTCTTTGTCATCGATAGTAATGGAGATGGGGGTGCATTTGATTATTTCCTTTCCGTCAATCGTCAGGCCATAGGAAAGGGTGCTGTTTTCATAGGCAATATTGATAGCCAACTGGCCATCGGGCGAGATAATACGGGAATTCTGGCCCATAACCGGTATCTGCATCAGGAACAGAATCGACAAAATAGCAATTGTAAACTTGATTTTCATATTTGAACTCCATTGTGATTAGACTTAAATCGATAGCTAAATATTAACATATTTCTGCATTGCGAACAGTAAAATCTTATTATTAGTGATATTTGCTTCAAATACAATTTTGGTATTTAAATATTTGCTAATTTAACTATAATAGAAATTGTGGGCCAGGCGATCGCTGTTGGAATTTATTTAACAGAGGAAAGTCCGGGCAGGTTAGGGCAAGGTGACGGCTAATGGCCGCTGAGGGTAACCTCCAGGAAAGTGCCACAGAAAACACACCGCCGATGGCTTCTTTGGAAGATCAGGTAAGGTTGAAATGGTGCGGTAAGAGCGCACCGCGACGCTGGTAACAGCGTTGGCCGGGTAAACCCCACCTCCTGCAAGACCAAGCAGAGCTTCAGTATCGGCCCGATATGCTAAGGGCTCGGGTAGGTCGCTTCGTTTCGACGAGAGCTGTCCTGGTAACAGGCAGTCAAGATAAATGATCGCCCATCTGCAAAGATGAACAGAACCCGGCTTACTGGCCCACAATTTTTCAATTCAGGTGTTAGAACCCTAAGCGTCATCGCTGGGTCTGGGCATAACTTTTAACTTGTACATGTCTATAATTGTTGGGCGAGTTGGATGATTTTTTTTGCTAATTCAGTTTTGCTGATGGTGCCGAGGGTGTGCCATTGGTTATTATGAAAGATGGCGAATTCAGTGGCATCGGCACCAAAAGATGCCGGTGAATTTAAGATGATGACATCCAGATTCTTACGTTCCAGTTTGCTTTGGGCTTTTTGTCGGGCATCTTTGTCCTGGACAGCGAAGCCTATGAGCTTTTGGTGGGTTTTGTTTTCGCCCAATGCGGCAAGTATATCTTGCGTGCGAACCAGTTCTAAATTCAGTGGCCCATCGGTTTTGGCCATCTTGTGATCAAATTTGACAGCAGGGCGATAGTCACCAACTGCGGCGGTCATTATAACACAATCGCAATTTTCAAATTCTGCCAGGGTGGTTTTATACATATCATCACAACTGATAACAGGAATGAATTTAACCTTGGTTGGCGGGCTGAGATTGACCGGACCGGAGATTAGTGTAACATCGTGATTGGCTTCAATAGCAGCGTTAGCTAAGGCATACCCCATTTTTCCGGTAGAGCCATTGGTTATGAACCGGACAGCGTCGATATATTCCCGGGTTGGGCCAGCTGTGATAAGGATACGCATTTCATTTTCCGATTAGTTCGATGATTTTTTCGAGGATTTCAGCTGGTTCGCTCATGCGGCCAGCCCCTTCGGTACCGCAAGCCAGACGGCCAGTACCAGGGCCAACAAAATGGATGCCATCGCTGTTGAGGGTTTTGAGATTTCGCTGAGTTGCAGGATATTGCCACATGCGAGTGTTCATCGCCGGGGCAAGTAGAATATCGCAATTGGCCCCGCAAAGCGTAGTGCTAAGCAGGTCGTCGCAGATACCGTTGGTCATCTTGCCGATAATATTAGCAGTTGCCGGGGCGACAACAATGAGATCGGCTTTATCGGTTAAACTGATATGCTGAGGATCGTAAACCTGTTCGGCGGCCCACATATTGCTGTAGACAGGCCGGGAAGTAAGGGTGCTGAAAGTCAAGGGCCCGACAAAGTGCGTGGCATTTTCGGTCATCATAACCGTTACCGAAGCTTTAAGCTTGATAAGGTCCGAACAGAGCATAGCAGATTTGTAAGCCGCTATGCCCCCGGTGATCCCTAACAGTATTTCTTTGCCTTGCAATGATTTCATAGCATTAAGTCAGTTTACTTTTCTGGAATATAATGTGCCAAACCTATCGACTTATCATAATCAATTTCGATTTTGTCATCGCGGATTTCTTTCAGCGCGATTTCGATAATGCTTAGCCCGGTGGTATCAACCAGTGGTCTTGAACCTTCAATGATTTCTTTGCAGCGTCTCTGGACAAGGGCTGTCAAACGGAAATTTCCACCGACTTTGATAATCAGATCTTCGTCTTTAATCATTTCTATCATTTATCTGTTCTCCAATTTAATCAATGATTTAACATTGGTTAGTATAGCTTAAGATACTTACAATTTCTGCAAGAGCATCTTCGAGTTTGTCATTAACAATAATATTTTTATAAAGGTTACTTTGTTGGGCTTTGTCGATTTCCCATTTAGCTTTTTGTAGCCTTTGTTCGATTATTTCCTGTTTATCACGGCCTCGGGCTTCCAGGCGACGTCTTAGCTCCTGGTCATCAGGAGGCAGGATAAGTATGCCATGAGCTTGCGGGAAATTTTCAAAAACCTGCATTGCGCCCTGAACATCAATTTCAAGGACAACAGTTTTCCCCTCAGCTAACATCTTCTTTACCGGTGCCGCTGGTGTTCCATAATAATTGCCGAAAACTTCAGCATATTCGAGAAATCCAGTGGAACTGATTTTTGACTCAAATTGTTCTCTGGTAATAAAAAAATAATCTTTGCCATCAATTTCAGAATCGCTTTGGCCTCTGGTGGTCGCAGAAATACTCAGACAGGCGCCGGTTTGCTTGACCGCCATGGTAGTCAAGGTGCTTTTGCCAGAGCCGCTGGGGCCACTAATTACAAATAATTTTCCTGGGCTATTATCCATACTATTCGGCATTTTGTACCTGTTCTCTTAAGCGGTCAATAGCAACTTTTATTTCAACAACATGCTGAGAAATTTCAGCGTCATTAGCTTTGCTGGCGATTGTGTTAGCTTCGCGGAGCATTTCCTGAGTCATAAAATCAAGGCGACGACCAGCCTGGTCTTCTTTTTGGCAGATATTTTTAAACTGCTGCAGATGGCTGGTAAGCCGTGAGATTTCTTCATTGATATCACTACGCTCAGCAAAAACAGCGACTTCTTTATGTAAAGTTTCTTCGTCAAGTTTGATGTTTTGACCGGAAAGCAGCTCGTTCACCCGCTGCTGGATTTTATTACGATAGCGCTGGACAACATCAACTGTTTTGTTTTTGATTTCTTCCAGATTCTCGGCAATAGCTTTGCATTGATCTTGCAGGTCTTTAAGTAATTCCTGACCTTCTTTAATACGCATGTCAATCAGCTTATCTAAGGCTTTACTTGTCATCTTTTTGACGATGTGCAGGAATTCTTTATGCTGATCTTCGCTGTATTCGGGGCTTTGGCAAACACCTGGTAATTGCAAAATATTGGCAGCGTTAATAGAGTATTGTTTTTCGCCAATTAGTAATTCGATGGCATTAAGATACGTTTCAGCTGCTGCCTGATTTACCTGCAATGCTCCACCGGAAGAGGTGTTACGCATATGCAAGGTAAAGTTGACAGTTCCTCTGGATAAACGTTTTCGTATAATACGTTCAATTTCTGCTTCAGCGAAATTCAGGGTATCGGGTAACCGTACCGAAGTCTTGAGGAAACGATTATTTACCGTTTTGATTTCAAGAGTGAAGCTCATATTTTCAGTTTCGAATAGAGCGTCACCAAAGCCAGTCATACTTTGAAGCATAAGCACCTCATCACTTGATTAATTTATATCAGAGCAAAATATCAACATTCAGCGATTAAAACCCGGCAGTTTAGACCGGGTTAAATATACTGTTGTTGACGCGGAGTAGTTTGAAAAACTAAATGAATTATTCAGTTTTGGGTTCCGCTGGAGTATCTTCAGTTTTGGTTTCAACAGGAGCAGGGTTTTCGGTTTCGGCAGGCTTTGCCGGTTCTGCTTCTTCTTTTGGTTGTTCTGTAGTATCGCTGCCGGCATCTGTGTTAGGTTTTAAAGTCGTATCGGCTTTAACTTCGCTTGGGTCGGCTTTGGGTTTGAAGCCTAAGCTTAGCCCGATAGCAAATATGAAGAATACCACCACTACAATAATGGTGAATACGGTAAGTTTATCACCGGTTTTACTGCCGAATGCACTTTGACCACCAGCTCCGCCCAGAGCGGATGAAAGACCATCGCCACGGCCTTTTTGTAAAAGAACGATAGCGATCAGGAATACGCATAAAACAATAAAGAAAATGCCTGCCATCCAAACCATAGCGGAAACAGAACCAATAGCCAATAAATTGCCGAACATTACAATACTCCTCAAAACAGGTCACAGACCAATGTTAATCAAGTTAGTACAAGCCCATAAGGGGTTATTATTAATAATAATCGCCAGCATTAAATACGATTTAATGCTGGCAAGTGAATTACAATTATCCGCAGCAGCAACCGCCACAGCCACCAACATTGGAAGCACCATTGTTGATAATAGCCATGAAGTCATCAGCTTTAAGGCTGGCACCGCCAACTAAAGCACCATCAACATCAGGCTCAGCGGTAAGTTCAGCGGCATTAGCACCCTTGACGCTGCCGCCATATTGGATACGAGTTGCTTCTGCAACTTCAGCACCAAACAAGTCAGTCAATATTTTACGAGTGAAAGCGTGAGCTTCCTGAGCCTGCTCTTTAGAGGCGGTAACACCAGTGCCGATTGCCCATACTGGTTCATAAGCAATAGTGACATTAGCCATCTGCTCGGCGGTGATGCCAGCTAGGCCTAAGCGAATTTGCTCTTCGACGACAGCTTCAGTTTTATTGCCTTGGCGTTCTTCAAGGAGTTCGCCGATACAGAAAATGACATTAAGGCCGCCAGCTAAGGCAACTTTAGCTTTTTTGTTAAGCAGTTCATTGGTTTCGCCAATGACATGACGTCTTTCGCTATGACCAACCAGAACAAAAGTACAGCCGACATCTTTGAGCATATCAACGCTGACTTCGCCAGTAAAAGCGCCATTGCCTTCAGTCCAGACATCCTGGGCACCCATAGCGATAGTAGAACCACGCAAGGCTTCTGCTACTATTGGCAAATAAACGAAAGGTGGAAAGACTGCAACATCGACTTTAGCTGCTCCGCAGCCAGCCAGTTGGGTTTTCAGGTCCTGGCAAAGTTGGACCGCGCCAACGTCATCAAGATTCATTTTCCAGTTACCTGCAATAAAAAGCTTACGCATCATAAAACTCCTGTTTTTATAAATGTCTGCTATGCATAGACTTATATAGTCAATTCATAGATATTAACATCATTTGGCCACTAATGGATTACTCTGGGAGCACCAAGGACCAATTTTGGTTGTAAGTTATTGTTTCACAGGGATTTACGACACACCACAGGCGCAATAATCCCCTGATTAAGTCCCTCAATATAGCATATATGTAAATATTTGCAATAGCATTGTTTAGATTATTTTTTGAGGGTGTCAAAATCAGTCCATTCGGGCAGGCCTTCCAGAGGTTTGGCAATTTGGCCCTGGGCCTGGAGTTCGATTTGTTTGTATGCGCCATAGAAGTTGCTGTTGGCGTCTAGCCACAGGGTTATACGGCGCATTTCTTCGGCTGAAAGTTTGACATTTTTGTGCCCATTGCTAAGGTGTTTGTAGAGTTTTGAGACTCTTGCACCTTCCTGCATGGGTATAGAATAGCTCCCATTATTTTTGCGGATGGCCCCATTGCCGCCATGTTTGCCCCAGGCGTATGGCGAAAGTGTCAGCATAGCTTCAGACCAGCCATTCTTGCCGAATTTGTCGCCACGCAAGGATTTTTTTGGATTATTTTGTTCATGGCATGACATGCAATGTTTATCCAGAACCGGCTGAACAAGCCTTGGAAAAGTCAGCGGATATGAACCGCTCGCCTCAGGTTTAATAATAGAAGGCTGGCGTTTCATCGCCACTGGTAGTGATTTTGATTTAGGGGCATTGCCTTTATTTTCATGACAGCCAATACACGTAAGGTTTTCTCCCGGATGCAAATACGTATCAGATCGCATATTCTGAACCATTAATCCATTTTCATCGAGCAACTGGAAATATATTCCTGCGCCGGTTGGGCATTTGAAATAAACGCTGCCATCAGCTTCGACTGGAACGGTGCCAAAAACCCCACGAGCCAGAGACTGGTCGGCATGTCCTATTCGAGGATTATTAATTTCATGAGTAGGTTTCGGAAAAACATTGATAATTCGCATTTCCTTAATTTTTATATCTTTGGGAATCGGGATTTCCGCTTCGTAGACATTCATGACTGTGATAGTGCCGGTAGAAAGATCTTCTCCGCCCAATTGATCCGCTTTGGCTTGAATAGTCATTGTGGGAATAACCGGCGGGCGTTTTCTAGGTTTAAATGGTATCGGATCCAAACATGATATTTTTGGGTCTTCATAAATTAGTTCACGATTGCCGAAACTATCAACCAGATAGATGCCATAGTTATCATTTTGTTTTTGCTCATTTTGGCTACCGTGTTTTTTCGCGCCCGGTGCGTAAACGCAGAGATAAAAATCTTCACTCAGTGGCCATGGAGTGCTATAGGGCCAATTGGTTTGGGCATTGCCCAATGATTTCCATTCATTAGTGCGCCACGATTTACCGGGAGAAATTTCCGATTCAGGAAAAGGTGACATCGGTGTAATTCTTTTAAGTTGGCTCATAGCCCTGTCATCAGGGATACTCTGGTCAATCAAAACTAAAGAACCATAGGATTCACCATGATGAGGGGTAGCTACACCGATACATTTATGCGATTCTGGAATAGCACGATTGTGTAATTCCATCCATGGGCGGATTGATCGATTATCTGGATAGTTGCCATGCATGCTTCGTGGGTCCCGCCCATCAGGGTAGCAATACCACAAATGATGAGCAATGTCAGAATCCCGGTCGACATAGTCCCATCTTGAGTAGATAATCATTCCATTGTTATCGATGCTGGGATGCCATTCATTGGTATCATGCCAGCTAAGTTGAATTATGTCATCGCCATTGTTTTGCATGGCATGTAGGGTGTAGGTAGGTAGGAATCGCCCGCCGCAACGCTGATTGCCACCAGCTCTGGAAGATATAAACCCAATCCTCTCATTTGGCAAAAAGAATGGGTCAAAATCGTCCCATTGCCCATCAGTTAGCTGTTTGAGATTTTTGCCATCGGCATCGGCACTGAAAATATGGAAAGAAGATTGTTCATCCCAGCAATAATGTTTGTTATACCGGGCCGCCTGCTGCATTGTCCAGGGCTGATTTATCCAGTTTGCCGGGTCATTGGCCAGTTCCCAGTTGTTTTCTGTGAAGGCAAAGAGTATTTTGTTGGCATCATAGTCCAGATCAAGAGAAATAAAAGCCCCTGAATTAAAGTCCAGATTTTTACCTTTTAGTCGGCCTTGCTGAACCGGATTGTTTGCCAGCAGGTCAGTTACCCCTGGATCACCGGAAAAAATATTATCCAGACGATATACCCCGCCACCCCGGCTTTGGTTCATGCCCATATACTGGTCGACCATATGCGATTCACCGCGTGCCATCTGGTTACGTTTGATAAATAGCAGTGAATCAAAGTCCAGCAAAGGGTTGGAAAAAGCAATTTTACGACGCAGATTTGAAATTTTGACAAACAGGCTTTGCTGCTCGGTTTCGTTTAACTCTGCGGTATTAAGCTCTTTAAGGGCTTGAAGGTCATTATCATATTTTGTAAGTTTAAGGTAGTTTTTTAAAGCTTCGGTGCGCCGCAAAATAACATCGACCGGGTTTGTATCGGATTCTAAGATAATCGCGTCCTTACGCAGAGCTTCACTCGCAACTTTTTCGTATTCAGCCCAATGGGATGGATGATATTTTTCTATATGGGTTTTAATAGTATCGAAATCCCTGAGCTGTGCCCGCAGGATGCGGTCGGCGTTGCTATCATATTGGTCAAGGACAATCACCCCATGAATTGTCCCGGCCCGTTTTGGGTCATGCCATTGCCAAACGACTTTTCCTTTAGAATCAAATTCCAGAATTTGCGGGCCTTTAACGCTGTCATCATAGCCATGTCCGGTCCAGTGTGAAACGACGATATTGTCATTATCCAGCTCAAAGGGGCGTGAGAAAAAGTTATATTTTTTTGGATTCCCTTTTCTTTTCAGTTTTTTATCTTTGGTAGTGATATCTTCGATTGTTGCTCCATAGCCGGTAGAAATTCGATAGCGATCCTGCTCCAATTTTTTGACCCAGTAAATATGTTTGGCACCTTCGACGGTAAAGTCAACTAAAATTTCCCCTTGCCAGTTAGCTTCGATGACATGGTCGGTATTAGCCCCGAACATGAAATTGCCTTCAGGGGAAAGTCGCATAAGACGTATGGTGTTGAGATTTGGGAAATTTACTTTTCTGATAAATTCCCCTGCAGGGTCCAGCTCGAAAAATGTAATGCCATCCCGGTTGGCTCCCAAAATGGTATTACCATTGTCTAGTCGAGTTGCTGTTTCAGTATTGCGGTATTCTTCGTTTTTGATTCTGATGAGTTGTTGTTGATTATTCAGGTCGTATTCGCCATAGCCATCGGCAAAAGATACCAGAACGCGGTCTTTACCAAGCAGCCGAATATCTCGACAGCCTTTTTCCAGCTTGATTGTCCAGTCCTGCGATGGATCCAGCTGGTTGACATAGTGCAGTTGACTGCGAGATTCATCTTTAGCTAAAAAACGGTGGCGAATGGTTTGGGCCCCAGCGGTGGATAAAACAATTAAAACTAATAATATAGCTAAGAATTTGGGCTTAATCATCATTTTTGTTTCCATATTTTTATTATTAGGACATTATTGTTAATAGATGATAGCGATATTTTATATAAATATGGTTATCGAATTGTTTACAAAACTATATTTGCGTTTATAATAAATCTGATAAGAAAATAATAGTAAATTTTGCACGATATGTAAAGGAACTTATTTTGAAGTATAGATTGCTGGTTTTAATTTTAGTGGTTTTTGCGAGTTCTCAGGGACTTTTGGCTAAACAATTAGCTGTTTCACCTGTAGTCCGCAGTAGCGATGGCCCGAAAAAACTTACTGCCGACCTCACCGGGGTCAAAAACCTCTACCTGATTGTAACCGACGCTGATGATGGCAATAGCCAGGATCATGGCTTCTGGGGCCATCCGGTTTTAACCGACAAGGATGGCAACACAGTTTCTCTTACCACATTAAAGCCTAAATCTCTCAAAGTTGGCTGGGATACTTTACATATTAATGAAGATTATCAAGGTAATACTTTGCAGTCTGGTAATATGACATTTGACCAGGGGCTCTGGACCCATGGCCCGGCTATGCTGGAATATGCCATCAGAGGGAAATATAAAAAATTAGAAACATTTGTCGCTGTTCAAAAAGGAAATAGCGGTACGGTTAAATTCATCATAGCCGACCAGCCACCAGTTTCAGGACCTGATATTATTCCTGAACCTGCCGCAATCAAAAGGGCGATTGATGATCTTATTATTCGTTTTGGCGAGCAATACCCTGATGGCCAGAAATATCTTGACCAGTTAATTCAGATTGAATCGATGCCTGACAGTGATGATAAAGTTAATGCCTTAGTTGAACTACAGCATACGGCATTGCTAGCTAATCCGCTATTGAAAAAGTTTGATAGTATATTAGTTGTAAAGCGTAGTTATGGCAATAATGCCCGAACTGTGATTAATACCTGTGTGCCAAGCCTGAATGCTTATTCGCTGGAGGTAATAAACCCTAAAAGTGGTAATGATGAAATCATAACTTTGACTGATTTTGACCAGCCGGTGCTTAGCACTTTATATAAGCCTGACATGGGCGGCCATATCGCCGAGATTGATCTGGATTTCGATGCCAATAAAATCATGTATTCCGGTCTCGGTAGCGAAGATCACTGGCATTTACATGAAATAGATGATAATGGTAAATATGTCAAACAATTAACCCCCGAAGGTGCACCTTATAATAGTTTTGATTCCTGTTATCTACCTGATGGCAGAATTATATTCACTTCTACCGCGCCAATCCAGGGCTTGCCTTGTGAGGCAGGGCGGGTCCAGATGAGTAATACTTATTTGATGGACACCAATGGTGGAATTCGTCGCTTGACATTTGATCAGGATGCCAATTGGGGACCAACTGTTACTTCTGATGGTCGCATTATGTTTATTCGCTGGGAATACAGCGACACCCCCCATTTCTTTACCCGTGTAGTAATGAAAATGAACCCTGATGGCACCAATCAGGATCATTTCTATGGGAGTAATTCATATTGGCCCAATACCATCAGCACACCTAAACCGATACCGGGTAATGTCTCCCAGTTTATTGGTGTGGTTTCAGGCCATCATGTTTCCAGACCCGGCCCTTTATGCATTTTTGATGTCAGTAAAGGGCGTTTTGAAGCTAAAGGTGCCTTGCAGTTGATACCCGGATGGAAAAAGGAAGTTGTCCCTGAAATAGCCGACCGTTTGTATCAGAATTTTTATCCTAAGTTTCAAAATCCAATTCCATTGGGAACAAATGAAGCTGATGGGGCGGGCAAATATTTCCTGGTTTCATGCAAGCCAAGCAAGAATTCACTCTGGGGAATTTACCTTGTCGATATTTATGATAATATTGTCAAAATCGCTGAACAGGAAGGCTATGCCTTAAATGAGCCTGTTCCCTTTACCAAAACTGAAAAGCCTCCGATCATGCCTGACCGGGTTGATTTAACTAAGAAGGACGCGACAATTTATATAGCTGATATTTATACCGGTCCTGGCCTGAAAAATATCCCCAAAGGTACCGTCAAAAAACTAAGAGTTTTTACTTATCATTATTCATTTTATAAATCCGGTTCCCATGAAGCTGTTGGCTGTGAAAGCAGTTGGGATGTCAAGCGAATATTAGGTACTGTTCCCGTTCAGCCTGATGGCTCGGTAATGTTCAAGGTTCCGGCCAATACCCCTATTGCGATTCAGCCTTTGGATCACACTGGAGCTTCTTTGCAGTTGATGCGAAGCTGGTTTACTGCTATGCCAGGCGAGATGCTTTCCTGTATCGGTTGCCATGAAGACCGCAGCCAGGTCGTCCCTTCGCGTATGACCCCGATGGCCAACAAAAAAGGGCCTTCGCAGATCGAAGATTGGCAAGGCCCGGAAAGGAATTTCAGCTTCTTACGTGAAATTCAACCGATATTACAGAAAAATTGCATTGCCTGTCATAATAGCCAGACGGATAAAAAACTGGCAGATGGCAAGGCATTACCCGATTTCGCGGATTTGACCATGGAGCCTCTAATTTATAATGATGGCTTAAAAGATGCCCCCGGTGGCCCGTTTACCCATAGTTATAATGCCTTAAATCCTTATGTTCGCCGCCCGGGCCCCGAAAGTGATTATCATTTGCTCCAGCCTATGGAATATTATGTTAATACTTCACCTTTAATCCATATTCTTGATCGTGGCCATCATGGTGTCAAGTTAAGCAAAGATGAAACCGAGAAATTATATGCCTGGATAGATATGAATGCACCGTTTTGGGGCAGCTGGACCGATGTCCATCGCGACTGGGCCAACAATCTGCATAGAAACTGGAGTGGCTCGGGAAAAACCAGAGAAGATCAGTTAGCCAATATCCAGAAATATCGCAAGCTGCGTCTGGAATTGCAGAATTCTTATGCCAATGTCCAGTGCGACTACGAAGCGGATGTTTATTCACTGGATGATGCCAAAATTGAACTAGCCAAAATCGAGCCGATTATGCCCAAGGAAACTGAAATGGTTGAAAAAACCGTTAAGTTTGCCACTAAAGTTAAAACTGAAACTCAGACAATTAAAGTTGATATCCCTGGTGGCCCCCTTGAATTTGTTCAGATTCCAACTGGTATGTTTATCGTTAATTCTGACCAGGGCCGTATAGTTAAGAAAATCGACCGACGATTTTATATGGCGACATTGGAAATTACCAATGCTCAATTCAAACAGTTTGACCCAGATCATAGCAGTGCTTATATTGACACACTGGGTAAGGATCACTCCATTCCCGGCATTGATGTCAGGGGCGATGACCTGCCAGTAATCAGGGTTTCTTTTGACCAGGCCAAGCAATACGCCAAATGGCTGTCAAAGCAAACCGGTAAAAAGTTTTCCCTGCCAAACGAGTCGCAATGGGAATTTGCCGCCCGGGCTGGCACAACCACTGATTTCTATTGGGGTGATGTAACTGCTGATTTCGGCAAATACGCCAATTTAGCTGACCAGACCATGAAAAAATTCAATGCCCGCCAGACATTCAATTATATGTTGCGGGAAGATTCCGTTAATGACAATGCCCAGGTGCAAATCGTTGGCGGAAAATATCAGCCAAATGCTTTTGGCCTTTACGATATGATTGGCAATGTCGCCGAATGGACCAAAGCCGATGGCCCTAACCAGGTCAACGCGATAGCCAAAGGTGGCTCATGGCGAGACCTGCCCCGCTGGATAACCGTCGATAAAAGCATACCTTATCAAAGAGTCCAGAAAGTTTATAATGTAGGAATAAGACTGATTATGGAATCCGAATAATCAAATTTAATTAAGGGTATCTCTAATAATTACTTTCGCAGCAGAAATTTAATTTTTAGAGGTTCCCTTAACTTAAACTAACAGGCTTTTATCTGTGATGTATTTTTGCTCAACACACAAGTAATTTAATTATTTTAGTATAATTATTTTCTCGCGCTATCTGCATCGCATCTCTCCCAAGATGATCCTTGTGGCATGGATTTTTCACAAATGGCAGCAGCATCTTAACTGTTTTTGTTCTTCTATGCTGAACTGCGGCAATATCCCATAATGGCACATGTTTGAAACGGCGTTCTTTAGGGCGATCTCGCTGGACTGACAGCGTCCCGCAAGTGCCGCATGGCAGTCTGCGACGTTTGCAAACATCAATATGGACCTCGATTTTATTGCCTTTTTCAACAACTTTTAAGATTTTATGATTGTTGACTTTTAACGTTCTTTTTAGTATTCTCTTTATTAGCATATATTTCTCTATGGGTGACATTGTCGTAAGTGCTTATTATACCATAATTTAGCGTATGCTATGTAGTTTTTTTATGCACAAATTTGTGCGAGGACCTTTTATCTATTGACTCCTAATTCTCGGTCTTTTAAAATGAGATATTAGTTCAGAGCCTGTTGCATAAATAATTAGTTCTTTTTACAAGTGAATAATTCCAGCTTTTCGTTTATAATCTGGGCAATGGA
>JAEIOG010000046.1 GCA_016342495.1 Phycisphaerae bacterium | reverse complement strand
GCTGATATTGTCACCGCCACCAGGGCAGCCAGTGGCAAGAAGCTTAGCGAACACCTTGAAGACTTCAAGCACAATATCCTTGCCGGGGGCAATACCGAAAAGCAAGCCAAGCAGCAATATGACCGGGTAAAGAGACTTTTTGACGGTTGCGGTTTTCGCCTTTGGTCAGATGTTAGCGCCAGCACCTTACAAAAGTATATCGGTAAATTGAGACAAGCCCAGGCTGATGGTAAAACCGGGATAGGCAGCAGGACAGCCAACAGCTATTTACAGGCATGTAAACAGTTTTGTAATTTTATGATAGATGATCGCCGAGCCACCGAAAGCCCAGTTGAATATTTGAAGCCTATTAAGATCGACAAGAGCGAGAGCATACGCCGCCGGGCTTTGGAAGTGGAGGAAATAGCCAGATTATTGCAAACGACCGCCCAGCAGCCGCCCAGGGGCAATATGGACGGATACCAGCGGGCTTTATTGTATCGCTTAGCAGTTGAAACAGGCTTGAGAGCGTCCGAACTCAACAGCTTAACGGCTGCCAGCTTTGATTTTAATAATAACATTGTAACAGTTGAAGCTGGATACACAAAGAACCGCAACACCGCCAGCCTGCCATTGAAAGCCGATACTGCCGAGGTATTAAAGCAATATCTATCTAAGCACTTACCAAAGGCAAAGGCATTTAATATGCCTGATATTCATAGCCTGTCAAGAATGATAAAGGCTGATTATGAAGCCGCAAGTATTGACCATCAGGACACCGGCAGCGGCAAGCTGGATTTTCACGCCTTGCGTCATACCTTTGGAACGCTATTGGCTGCGTCAGGAGTACACCCCAAAACCGCCCAGGACTTAATGAGGCATAGCGATATTAATTTGACGATGAGCCGATACACCCATTCATTAAGGGGCCAGCAGAGCCAAGCAATTGCCGCCCTACCAGACTTTAGAAACACCGCTAAACAAGAACAAAAAAAGACAGGAACCGACGATATAACAGAAGTAGTATTTGAGGCCAAAACCCCCAAGCAATACAAGTACGATAACGGTAAAAATAGTTGTGACGTAATTTGTGACATAGCCTGCACGCAACAATCAAATTCAGTGGATAACGATGGACGAAGACGAGCATTTAATACTATTACTACCATGAAACAGAAAACCCGCTTTATGGGGCCAAAAACAGGTTTTTCAGGCCATAAAGCGGGTTATACTATAAACGGAGGAGGAGGGATTCGAACCCCCGGTACCTTTCGGTACAACGGTTTTCAAGACCGCCGCGATCAACCACTCTGCCACTCCTCCTGGAGCATGTAAGTTGTTATTCAGTAATAACTTACACTCGGAGATGCGTTGGGAAACAAACTTTGCCTGGTATTGAGACCTGTACGCATGAAAAGCCATCTGGTTGAGTGATCAAAGCCAGACAGCTCAATATTAACTTGTCATAAGTAATTTATCGACAAAAGTTTGCTGATAAATTAGCAAGTAATCAAAATTACTTCGAGCCAAAAAATTTAACAGATTTTATAGCAATAGTCAATAGAACAATTGATTAAATTAAAAAAATATTGTCAAGGAACAGTTTTATTATGTTTTTGGCCAGTATAAGAGTTTTTTTAGTCATTATTGGCGGTGATTTGATTGGTTTTTTTTTTGGATAGGTATTATCAGATAGAAATTATGATACAAAAAACGCCAATGCTGTATTGGGCATTGGCGTTTGGATTTTTACAATGGAGAACTGGTTTATGAATTGCGGCCCAGTTCGAAGGCTTCGATGTTGATATCGTGGAGTTTTTCCGGCAGTTTGTCTTTGATTGCCTGAAGCCACAGGGTCTTGTCGATATCGAGTTTTGTGCTTAGCTTGCCTAGCAGGGCGACATTGATGCTGCGTTTGTTTGCCAGTTTGCTTTGTTCGATCATAGACGGTACGATGATTTCGCCGCCTTTGTGTTTGTTGGGTTCGACCTGGTCTTCAGCGATACAAACCAGAAAGTCGGCCTGGCCAATCGGTACCATCGGACTTAGCACTTCTGGACCAAAACGGATATCGCTACTGACAGATCCGCCACGTTGGGCCATGCCATGAATTTCACTTTTTTTGACATCGAATCCAGCATTGAAAACTACTTCAGCTAAGATGTCGGAGGCTTTAAGAACACCCTGGCCACCGAGGCCGGCGATGATTATATTTTTTACATTGGACATAATAAAATCCTTTGGTAATTTATGATTCTAGTCAGCCATGGGCAGAGCCCATTCTACCTTTTATTTTTCTTTTCAAATTCCTTGATTTTTTTGGCTGCCAGAATACAAGGTTCCCGGCAGATAATAACAGTTGTATCATTGGAATCCATCGCATCTTTGAGCGTTTGTTCCAGCAGATCTTTTTGGTTTCTTGGATCCAGAGTTAATACCTTATCAATCGCCAGAGATTTGCATAAATCTTCATAGTTTACCTGATAAGCCGGGCTATGGTCCAGTTTACGGCCAGTACCTGGATGTTCCTGCATGCCTGTCATGGCGGTAATGGAATTGTCTAAAATGATGACAATATGACCGGTAGCGGGTTTGTTATAAACCATTTCGATCAAGCCCGCCGGGCCGCTATGCATAAATGTGCTGTCGCCTAAGACACTGACAACTTTGCGTGCCTGTTCTTCAGGCAGAACGTGGCGAAGGCCCAGACCGGCGGTGATACTTGCTCCCATACAGACACAGGTGTCCATAGCAGAAAACGGCGGCAAAACCCCTAATGTGTAACAGCCAATATCGCCAGAGACGATACAGCCCATATCACGCAGCAATTCAAAACTGATACGATGCGGACAACCCAGGCATAGCTCCGGAGGTTTGCCTTTGGGCGGGGTGGCTTCTTCGGAAATATCATTGTTGATAATACGTTGCACGCGAGGAACGTTCAGTTCGCCAAAGCGATACATTTGGTCTTTACCTTCAACATTTATATCAGCAGCTTTAAGAGATTCAAACAGGAATGGGTCGCCTTCTTCGATAACAAGACAGCGGTCGACGCTTTCGGCGAATGCTTTAATTTTATCTGTTGGCAGTGGATGGCTCATGGAAATTTTCATGAAACTGGCATCTGGTGCTGCTTCACGAGCATGGACATAACTAACCCCAGATGTGATAATGCCGAGTTTGCTGTCGCCTTTAATGATGGTATTAATAGTAGTCATCTCATTATAAGCTTTTATTTCAGCCAGCTTTTTACGCAGCCGGCGATGAGCAGGGCGGGCATAAGCGGGGATCATCACCCTCGATGGTATATCTTTGATATAATTTGGAACTGGTATATCTTGATCAGCAGCGCGGGTGTTAACTACCGTTTGACTGTGACAGACTCGGGTGGTCATACGCAGCAGCACAGGAATCTGGAATTTGCTGGAAAGTTCTATGCCTAAACGAGTGAAATCGTAAGCTTCCTGAGCATCAGCGGGTTCCAGCATTGGCAAGCCCGCAGCTTTTGCGTAGTTGCGGTTGTCCTGTTCATTTTGCGAAGAAGCCATCCCTGGGTCATCAGCATCGACGATAACCAAAGCACCGCTTACACCGATATAAGCCCCGGTAAACAATGGGTCAGCAGCGACATTAAGACCTACATGTTTGGTTGTCATAATGACTCTGCCGCCACCGAATGCCGCCCCGAGGGCGACTTCCAATGCAACTTTTTCATTGGGTGCCCATTGGGCTTTGCCGCCAATAGCCGAAAAATTTTCGAGAATTTCAGTTGAAGGTGTGCCCGGATAGCCCGTGCCGAGGTGTACGCCAGCATCAAATGATGCCCGTGCGACTGCTTCGTTGCCACTTAATAAAAGTCTTTCTGTGCTCATTGCCTAACCTTATAAATAAGTTAAAAACTAAAAGTAAAAGCTCTGTATTTCCTTGTTTTATCAATATTTTCCACTTTATTGTTTGTGGATGATAACAAATAATTGAAACTGGTCAAGGATAGTTTTGCGGGAATTGACCTGAAAAACAGACAGAGGAGTTTTCACTGTATTTGTTTGTAGATACAATACTTATAGCAAAAGCTGTAACTCTTTGGGATAAAAGACGGTAGCATCTTTTTTGTAATATAGAAATATGTTTGATTTAAAGAATTAGTTTTATCTGATTTTGCTAAAAATAGCATTATTTTTTAATGAAACAGATTTTTTATGGCTTAATCAGGGCTTGCCAGCTTAGCGATACTTTTTATATTTGCCTTTGGCAGATCTAATGCTTACTGTAAAATAGAGTTAGTATCAGATATTTTCTTTCTTTGCGGGGTTGGATTTTAGTGGAATTACGTCAATAAAGAAAAAAATGATAATATTGAGATTTTTTTGCTAACCTTTTCTTGAAAACTGCACTTAGCTTATAGAGGCTATTATGATTTTGACAGAATATGATTATGAAAATTTGCTTATCGAATCTCAAAATGGAAATAATCTCAGTCGCGACAGGCTGGCGATTAAAATCCAGTCTGATATTGGTCCTTATGTCTATCGCATGCTGCATGACTGGCAGGCAGCTGAAGATATAACTCAGGAAACGGTATTGAAAACTTTTGAGAATATCAATGCAATCCGTAATCCAGAGGGATTTAAGGCATGGATATATCGAACAGCGCAAGGCAATGTGCAAATGCATTTCAGGGACAGGAAAAAGCTTGAAACAGTTCAGGAAGATATGCCTGATAATTATTTGTGCAAAAATACTAAAAATGTTCTGACGAAATTAATATACCAGGAATTATCCGATACAATTGCAATCGCGATGGATTCAATTAAAGAAATACATCGTCAGATTATAATATTAAGAGTTTATCAAAATCTTTCTTATAAGGATATTTCTAAGGTATTAGGATGTTCACAGATGGCTGCCAAGGTTCGGTTTTATAAAGCTAAACAATGCCTTAAAAAGCAGCTTAAAATCGGCGGCTTTAATAAATCGATGCTACTGCCTGCTTTAGCGATATTTGGTAAATTAACTAGCAATGCTAAGGCCGGTAGTAACTTCCCTGTTATTGCAAGTCAAACTTTGTCGGTATCGCCTGTTGCAGTTGCTATTGGTTCAGGCTTACCTTTATTGGCGGTTTCGACTGTCATACTTGTGTTGCTTAGTCCTGTTGGTCATATATATGACAAGTTTGCAGGTATATTTACTGCTGAAGAATATGAAACAAAAATAACTGTTCCAAGTCAGCTGGTTTCAATCAAGTCCAATCACGACAGACATTCATCCAGTAGGAACTATGCCAGCTTGGATAATATAGAAAATATGGATCAGTATTTTGCTACCAAAAATTATGAAATATTAGATATTATTATTGAACCGGGTGAAAGCATAGGATTTCTTTTCCCTGGTATAATAACAAATGGACCGGATTTCGATATTTTCATTACGGAATTAGGTCCTGACGGTGAAGCAGTCGAAGTTTATCTATGTGATGAAGCTGAAAATGAGCTTTATCTTGGCCTTGCTCAATCGCCGAAGGTTGGCCGGGGCCAGGGGTCAGCGGTTCTTAATTATCCTGTAACATGCAAATTTGATCTGTCGCAATATGAAATTAAGTTTGAACCCAGAATAATAAAACTTGTTGGGCCAGTGGCAGGCAGTATAAAAGATGATTTTGAACTGCATCAATTGCATGCCAGAATAAAATCAAAAAGCGAGGGAAACGGTTATGAAAAATAAAGGTTTTACTCTGATTGAACTTCTTACTGTTATTGCAATCATCACCATTTTGATTTCGATTTTAATGCCTGCATTGAATCAGGCCAGGTATCAAGGCAAAAATGTGGTGGATATGAGCAATCTCAAACAGATTGGATTAGCTGCCTGGACCTGGAGCTATGAACATGATGACTGGTCACTGTCATCGACATGGTATGCAGATGAAGCCTTAGCGAAAATAACCAATGTTGATCTTAAAAATGCTTATAGCCCGGGCGCGCAATTTACTAAACAGCAAAAAAATAATCTTTATGTCTGTCCGTTAGCGGCCAAAGAAAAGTTTTTTGGTTTGAACCCGCCAGATATTATATCTTATGGAATTAATGGCAGTTTGGCCTTAAAGGATAACAGGCCGGTTGGTAATGATTTGATAACATTGACAGGTAATGTCAAACTCACAGCCGTTAAGAACCCTGCAACTACTCATCATTTCATGTGTCATGAAAAATGGGTTATAATTGGTGATATTAATTTTGACCCGGCAATTGCCCCGGCTTCACTGCCGGATCCGACAAAATCACGTTGGCATAGAATTCGCCGGGGAAAACCCTATGGTACAGCGAATATCGTTTGGGTTGACGGACATGTTTCTAAAGAACCAGAAGATTTTGAAAGTCGATGGCGTAAATATTTAAGTATTAATTAGACTATATAGTTTTGAGATAATTAATTATTAGTAACTGGCTGGATTTTAGAATATTTGTAAAATTTTAGCCACATGAAGCAAACGGCGTTAGTTAGCCAACAAAAAGCTGGTAGCGGCAGCGCCCAGCTAAAAAACGCAGATTATTGCTTAATCCTAAGATTCTTTAATCACCATAATTTCACGAATATTTAACAACAAAAACAGGAGATAAGTTATGAACAGGTTAATGTTAATAATTATAATTGTATTTGTAGCGATATTTGCAGACACTCAGGCTTATGGCTATTCATTTGGACAGTGGGCCAGTCAGTCAGGCTTGCCGTTAGATGCCAAAGACGCCGATGCCAGCGGACAGGGTATAAGCAACCTTGAAGGATTGAATGTATACACTGAATTAGAGGTGCTTTATTTATATGATAACCAATTGATAAGCATAGATGCAGGCAGTTTTGCTGGTTTGAATAAGCTGCGTGTACTTTTTTTGCAGGGCAATCAGATTGCTGGCATTGGTGCTAACAGTTTTGCTGAAATGCGTGATCTTGAGGTATTAATGCTGGGAGACAATGAGCTAACCAGTATCGGAGCAAATACCTTTGCGGGTTTGGGGAAACTTAATACTTTAATAATTGATGATAATGATATTCAAGTGATTCAACCAGGTGCTTTTGTGGGATTGATTAATCTTGAGAATTTAATGTTAAGTCGCAATAATATAAGTAGTATTGCCTCGGGGAGTTTTGCTGGCTTGGGCAATTTAGCATATCTTTATCTAGGCCAAAATCAGATATCTAAAGTGAATGCTGGTGTTTTTGATGAACTTCATAAGTTAAAACACCTGAGTTTGGTTTATAGTGATATTGGTGAAGTCGCAGAGGGTATTTTTTCAGGTTTTCCTAATCTTGAATCACTTGCACTTTCCCACAATCATATTCAAAATCTGAATCTTAAAAATGCTGAGCTGAACCATTTGAAAGATTTTAACGCAATTAATAGTTATATCACTAAAGTGGATTTAAGTTATTCGAAACTTAGTGGCGATACTCTTACCGTATTAGTTGCAGGCAATTGGTATGGCGGGCACAATGATGGTTTGGTCGCTAATCCGGACCTGGATGAATTTGATTTATCAAACGCAGACTTATCCGAGTTAAATTCAATATCTGAATTGGCTCGAATGGTTACAATTAAAACATTGAATATCAGTAATGTGACCTGGAGTCAGTCAGTTATAGCATCTGGATATCAACCGCTTGCCCAGGTCTTAAATGCACTTGAGCAGGGCAGATTAGCCCAGTTGACTATTGATATAAAACTCTATGATTTCGGCAAAGATTATTTTGATACCTGGGATGCCCTCGAAGGTAATACGCTTCTGATTACCTGTGATTACCAGTTGACAGGCGATCTTAACGATGACTGTGTTTGTGATTTACAGGATTTTGTGTTAATGGCAAATAGTTGGCTGATTGATTGCAATAATACAAGTGAAAATATTCAATTATGTCTGCCAAAGTAACAGCAGATTGCTTGATTTATTTAAATGTTACAAAATATTTAGTAAAAGTTCGTCGAAATCATTTAATATTTCGATGGCATCAAGGTTTTTGTGTGATATTTTTGTATCTAAGGCTTTTAAGCTGAAGCTCTTCATGAAATCGCAATAGATTTGACCAGTCATGGTTGAGTTCGCGGGTAAATTAATTAATAATTTATCGATATTTTTCGCTGCGATAGTATTGTTAAAACTGATCATTTCTTTGTTTTTGCTGGAGATTTTGCCAATATAGCTAATATCCGCAAAGCCAGCATTGTTTGCCGGGATGGCTTCGGTGCCAGCAAGAATTGTGCTATTGCTTATACCATATTTAACATCGATCTTTTTAATGAATGGCGATTTAATGGTAGTGTTGTCGATGCGGTCAGCTTTCATAGATTTAATATTATCAGCTGTAATGGTGCAGTTGATAAAGTTGGTGGCATAAAGTGTTACGGTACCTTCGATATTGATTTGGGCATCTTCCAGACCTTTAGCCTTTATTTTAACGGGTTTGATGGTTGGGCCAATGTCAAGACCATTAAAGGAATCGATTTTTATTGATTTTAGGGTTTCCGAGTCGATAGTTATCGAGCCATTGACATTGAGCATAGGCGCGTTGATTTTGCGGAAGTCGCCGTTAATATCAATACTGCCAAAATTGATGATTTCTTTACGGTCTTTCCCTTTGATTGTAATAGATGCTTTTTCAGCGTCATTGGTAAATATGCTATAGCAGTCTATGCCTTCATCAATATCACCAGGCAGCAGAACTTCCAGAGTATTATTGCCATTTACTTTTATGGTCACAGGGTTATTGTTGGAGTCAATATAAGTGATTGGATTTCTTCTGGTGCATTCCATGCGGTTTGGTACAAGTATGGTGGTCTGGATAGAATCACCTTCTTGGCCCTGTTCATCGACTGGGATAAGATAAACATCATGCCAGCCATAATCGATAACGTCGTCAGTCATTACCGCATCGACAATATTTATTGTATAAGTATCGTCAATTTGTTGTGATGTCAGCTCAATATCGGTTTCGGTTATGATTCCATCTTTGTCGATATCAAGGTAGAAATTAATATCTACATCGTTGCTATCAATATCAATTGTGGGTATTTCATAGCTTATCTGTCCATCGGTATTGCTGACCGGTTGGCCAACAATCAGGCCATTGCCCGCTGGTTGATTAGGATCTATTGGCATAGCGTTAATAATTATCTCCGGCGGATCATTAACTTCGGCAACGATAATAGATGTCGTGAAAACACCAGTCAAAGGACTGCCAGAGCTATAAGCCAGGTCGTCCAGCCAGATTAGCATGGTGTCAATACCATGGAATTCAGAATTGGGCGTATATGTTAATCCAGCTAAAGCGGCGTTAATATCAACAATCGGAGCTAACATGGTGGAAAAGTTCAATGTACCGTTGGCAACTTCTAGTGTAATCCTGATAGGGTCATCATAAGCATCGACATCATAAACCGTAAATGGTGTAATAGCTACTGGTATATCTTCAATAGTTGAAATATTTTCAGGATTAACTGAAACGGGACCATCGTTGACACTGCCGATATTCAAACGCAGGGTTTCAGTATTGCCGATGTTTATGCCCCCATTTGCTGTGCCGCCATCATCACTGATACTGACAGTCAAAGTTGCAGAACCATAAATATTTGCGGTAGGGGTAAATGTTATGACTCCATTTTCGTCGATTGCCGGCATGACATCGAATAGATAAATATTATCAGTGCTGATGCTGAGATTTATGTTTTGCAGGATTTCATTAGGCGCGCCTTTGTCGATATTGCTTGCCCACATCAGGGAAAACGGCCCATTATCTTCAAAAATATCAATGTCATCACCCGGTGTAAATGAAGGCGCATCATTAACCGGGATAATATCAATTTCTACCAATCCGGTTTCAACGCTGTACTCGGTGTTGTCATGGACTAAATAGCTGAAAGCATTTATGCCATAGCCATTGGCATTTTCATGTGGTACAAAAACAAACTGACTATTATTAATTTGGTCAATAGTTACTTCATCATCAATATCCAGATTGATATTATTAAGTTTTAAATTGCCGCTGGCCGAGATCGCTGTGATTTTGATTTGGGTTAGCGAATCGAATGAATTTTCGTCAGCAAAAACCAGATCATCAGCTTTAATAGTATAGCTTTGTTCTTCAAAAGTTGTAACGTTGCTATTGCCGCTTGTAGGGATTGCGTTAAATACCCAGTTGGTATTATTGCCTTCATCGAGATATTCTTCTTCGCGGACATAAATATCTGCACCGCTGATATTGTTGCTGTCTTTAATATTGAGGTTTCCATGATTGAAAGTACCTTGTGGGTCGATTTGCCATTGGGTATTATCAATACTGCTGTGCAATGACAATGTCTGACCGGTCGCCCCCGTAAGTGTCAGGGTGTTTTCGATAGTTTGAGTCTGTCCTGCTTCAAAAGTTAAGACATCAGCGACATCGGTTGTTTTATTGAAATTATAAAACGTATTACTTGCGTTAATGCTTTGATTATTGCCATCAAAAGTGACGGTATTATTACCGTGGACAAAAGTTCCATTATTACTCCAGTCGCCCGACAGGTTTATATCATAGCCATCAGCATCAAGCGTATCACCTGTGGCTATTACAAGGTCAGCAATATCAAGTGGCCCACTAAGCGTAACGGTTTTATCCCCAGCCGGTTCTATACTGAGATTTATTTCCCCGGTTATATTTGTGCCATCCAGATCATTTTCGCTGATATAATGCAGGGTTCCGGTTCCAGTCAGGATCCCATCCCCTAAGTTGATGGTGTCATTTACAGTCAAGCTGTAAGTATCAATGTCAATCGATGTGCCGGCATCCGTTGCCGTCAAGCTTACGATATCAGCATCATTAACCAGTGTTACTGTTGCGGCATTTTGGGCATAAAGATTATAACTGCCATCGATTTGACTGTGGTCATGGTTGGCATCACCAGTATAATAAATATCCGAGGCATTGATAATTCTTCCGGTCAAAGTTGGAGTCTGAGCCATTTTAATATCAGCTGCCGCATCAAGTCGACCATTGATATGATTGATAGTCAATAAATCAACACTGGTCAATGCCCCCAGAGTCACAGTGTTGGCACCATCAACAGTCAAACTGTAAATACCAGTAAATTTCCCCGGGTCATGAGTAGCCGTAATTGAATATATAACAGTGCCATCGCCACTAACCGCTCCGGTAATAGCTGGTGCGGCATTCAGCGTCAAAGCATTGTCATTTAACGCAACTCGACCATTGGCGTTATTTATCGTTAAAGTGTTTACTGAAGTATCATCAGCCAGCGTCACCGTTTCATTGCCATTGACAGTCAGATTGTATGCTCCGGTAAATTTGCCCGGATTATGACTGGTTGTTGTCGAATAGATAATCGTCCCATCGTCTATCACAGTTCCAGTCAAACTTGGTGGACTATTTAGTATGATAGCTTTATCATTAATAGCCAACTTCCCGGCGGCATTGTTTACTGTAAGGGTTTCAATAATTGTATTGCCAGCTAAAGTCACGGTATTGGCGCCATCAACCGTTAAGTTATAAATACCACTAAATTTACCCGGCTCATGGACCGCAGTAGTTGCATATATTACAGTCCCATTACCACTGACATCGCCGGTTAAAGATGGCCCCGATTCAAATGTCACTACTTTACTGTTTAAGGCTAAATCCCCACCAGCATTATTAATAGTCAATGTATCGATAGTGCTGTCAGCCGCCAGGGAGACAGTGTAGGCCCCATCGATAAGCATATCATAAGTTCCACTAAATTTCGATCCATCATGACTGGCATTATTAGCATAGGTGATAACCCCATCGCCTGTAACCGATCCCGTAAGATTAGCGGTTCCATTTAGTGTCAATGTCTGGCTATTCAAGTCCATTTGGCTACTGGCACCACTTATGGTCAGAGTATTGCCAACTTCCAATGCCGCATTGGCGGTGAAAACTGTATTATTAGCTATACTTAAATTATTGGCTATGCTAGTCCCGGCGACATGACTCTTGGTATTGCTCCCCGAAAGATTAAGGTCATAATATGCCGCTGCGGTTATATCCTGATCACTTGAACCGTTATAGCTAACAGCTTTGCTATTATGCACCAAAACCGCAGGGGCATTAATCGTCAGCGTATCAGCTATGCCGATATTACCCGCTAAAGTTTTATTTCCTGCAGTGGAAAGCGTGAGATTATTATAATTGACCGCCGCGACATTCTGATTGCCATTTTTATTATACAACACAGTTCCAGCATTGGCGGTAAAGGTTCCATTATTAGTCCAGACATCGCCGATGGTTAAAGTTTTATTACTGGAATCCAGCGTAACTGCCGCATCATTGGTTAATATGTTCTCCACAGTCACATTATTAGCTAAAGTTTTAGTCCCACCTGTTGACAAATCGAGATTATAATAGCTAATGCCAACAATATTCTGATTGCCATTTTTATTATAGTCTACTGTTGATGTATCAGCGGCAAATGTACCATTATTGCTCCAGGTTCCAGCCAACATCATTGTTTTATCGCTGGCAGCTAATGTTACACCCGGGTCAGTAGTCAAAGCGTTTTGTACTGCTATATTGCCCGCTAAGGTTTTGGTCCCGCCTGTTGACAAATCAAGATTATAATAAGTAACATCAACAATATCCTGATTTCCATTTTTGTTATAGTCTACCGTGGAGGTATTAGCGGTGAATGTCCCATTATTCGTCCACGATTCATTGATAGTCAGGCTTCTGCTGCTGCCATCAAGGCTAACCCCGACATCGGTAGTCAACACATTATTAACTGTTGTATCACCAGCTAACGTTTTGGTCCCGCCGCCGCTAAGGTCAAGGTCATAATAAGTCAAAGCCGCTATATTCTGATTCCCATTTTTATTATACTGTATCGTGCCAGTACCTGTTGTTAAACTGGTGAAATTGGTGGTTGTCCCTGACAAAATCAATGTACCGTTGGCTGTCATATCGACGGTTTGGCTGTTGGCATTGAAATTATTTGCAACCGTTACATTCCCTGCGGGCATATCTTTTTCGCCGCCTGACAATATAAGATCATAATAAGTCGTTGCTGTAACATCTCTGTTAGCTGGGCCATTATAGGTGAATTGCTTGTTGTTATGGGCAAAACTGCCGGCGCTAATGGTGAAAATATTTTCAGTAGATATTGAACCTTCAGCAGTTTTTACCCCTGCCGTTGAAAGCGTAAGATTATAATAATCCCCTTGCTGAATAGTCTGGTCGCCATTTTGATCATAGTTCACTGTACCGCTGCCTTTGGTAAAGGTATTGCTGATATTCAGGCCCGCACCTGCCAGCAATGTACCGTTGGCGGTAAAGGTCAGATTATTGACATCAAGATCACTGTTGGCATCGAAAATTGTTGCACCTTCAATGATAAGGTCATGAGTTATATCACCGGCATTGAATGTCTTGGTGTTGCCATTGCTGACAATAAGGTCATAATAGGCCGCATCGGTGATAGTTTGAGCTGTGCCATCATAGGTTACCGATTTATTATTATGAACCAGAGTAGCGGTTCCGCCTATAGTCATCGCACCAGAAACAGTTATGTCATTAGCCAGTGTCTTATTGCCCGAACCATCTAAAACGATATTATAATAATTCAGATCAGCAATCAGCTGGTCATTATTCTGTACATAATAAATTGTTCCGGTTCCACTTGTTAAGCCATTGCCTACGCTTAGATTACCTGCAAACTGCAGTTCGCCATCATCGGTGAATGTCAGGTCATTTCCAATAGTTAAATTTCCTGTCGCGTCAAATATACAACTGTCCTGGATGATAAGATCGTTCTCAATCGCTCCGGTATTATAAGTTTTTGTCCCGCTGCCAGATACAATCAAATCATTATATGTCAAAGATGCAATTGTCTGGTCACCAGCTTTGTTATAATCAACCGAATTGCCATCATGGACAAAATTAGCCGTTCCCCCTGTGCCAAAACTTCCTGCGACCGCAATATCGCCAGCTAAGGTTTTATTTCCCGCCGTTGAAATTGTGATATTGTAATAAGATAGGGCAGCTATATTCTGGGCCCCGTTTTTGTCATAATTAATAGTTCCTGTTCCAGTATTAAATGTTCCTGCGATAGCCAGTGAGTCATTGATTAATGCGGTACCGTTTGCGCTAAAGGTCAGATCATTTCCGACAGATAAAGCGGCATTAGCATCCAGTGTTGTACTGCCATTGATAATCAGATCATTTGCGATTGTTCCGGCAGTATAGGTTTTGACCGCATTTCCAGACAGCTCGAGATTATAATAATCAAGATTATCAATCGTTTGAACGTTGGCTTTATCGTAATGAACTGTACCGATACCCTTTGTCAGAGTGGTCGCGTCAAGTGTTTCACCAACTAATAATGTACCATCAGCATTTGCGGTATTGTTGGCTGCAAAAATGATATTTACAGCTGTCAAAGCGGCATTAGCGTCAAGGGTGGTATCATCTTCAATGGTAATGTTATTTACGATTGTCCCACCAGTATAGGTTTTGGTGTCACCCCCTGAAACCGTTAAATTATGATATGTAGCATTTATGATATTTTGATCGTCAGCATCATTATATGCAACGGTTTGATTGTTATGGCCAAAAGAAGCTGTCGGGATAATTGTCAATGCCCCGGCGATACCAATATCACCGGCGGCGGTCTTGACTCCCGCGGTAGATAAGGTTAGATTATGATAATCCAGTGCCGCAATATTCTGGGCTCCGTTTTTGTCATAATTGATTGTGCCAGCAGCGGTGTCGACACTACCGGTAACAGCCAGACTTTCTCCAATCAGCAGATAGCCGCTATTGTTTTGGAAATTAATATTTCTGCCAACCGATAGCCCTGCATTTGCGTCAAAGATGCTGGAAGCATTAATTGTCAGGTCCCTGGCGATCGCCCCGGCGGTATAAGTTTTTGTTCCTGAAACAGCAGTCGTGAGATTATTATAAGCCCAGTCATTAATCGCCTGGTCACCAGCTTTATTATAAGTTACCGTGCCGCTACCTGCGGTGAAAGTTCCGCCTATACTAAATGTATCATCAATTACCAGATTTCCGCCAGCAGCTCCGGTAAAGGTCAGGTCATTGCCAACGGCAAGGGCCATATCAGCATTTACGGTAGTTATTTCATTAATAACCAAATCATTTTCAATAGTAAAGGCCGCGATATTTTTTGTGCTGGCATAAGAACCGCTGCGAGTTGATAATGTTAAATCATAATAGGTCAGATCCGTAACTGTTTGAGTGTTGGTATTGGTGTAACCATAATATTCGACATTTTTATTATTATGAACGAATGCCGCTGTGCCGTTAACTGTTATGCTGCCGTCACGTATGATAACATCACCTGATAAAGTTTTATTACCGCTGGCACTAAGTATCAAACTGCCATAAGTACCTTCGACGATACTCTGATTGCCCGCTTTTTCATATTCGACAGATGCCGGGTTCGCATAATAATCAAAAGTTTCTGTGCCCCCAATGCTTATATCGCCAGCGACCACAACAGCATTATGTAGATATTTATAGCTATTGCCGCCCAGGGCAATGTCTTTATATTGACCGCCAAGAATAAAACTGCCATCAGCAGGGTCATTATATTCCACAATACTGGCTTGCATATCAAAAGCGGTATTGTCCTTATAACTTCCTGAATAGCCGCTGACTACACCGTTTATTGTAAAAGTTCGGGCAACAGAATTATCAGAAATAGTAGAGCCCGCTTCCGAGCCTTCCAGCTTATTATTTACTGTGACATTGCCTTGCAGGGTCTTGGTATTATTGCCAACAATAAATAATTCCGTATAGACCCCGGGTATGATATCCTGAGTGCCATCCCTGTCATAAAATACCGTGCTGGTGGCATTGGTATAATTGATACTGCCGCTGATATAGTTTACGTCACCTTGCAAATATAAATCGCTGGTGCTGCCATTGTCGATGATAGTCGCATTGCTGAGATTAAAAGTCTCTTTGGTGTAGCTCATCCCCGGTGCCCAGGTTTTATTGCCTGTACTGTTTATAGTTAATTGGCGATATGTACCATCGATAATATCTTCATCGCCAGTATAAGCATAAGTAACCGTTGTTCCGCTGGTAGCAAAGCCAAACCCGGATGTATCACTGGCATCATCAACAGCATCATTAAAATTAATTGTGCATATCACGGCATCTTCCAATACTGTATTGTATGCACCGCCTAAGGTGAAATTGCCGTTGATATTGGTTGTACCGCCTTGCCATAATTTTGTGATAGGGGTCCCAGATGTTCCTGTACCTGTGATGACAAAATGGTTATAAGTGCCATCGATAATATCCTGACTACCGCTTCTACTGTAAGTTATGCTGCTGTTGGCTCCGGTAAAGTTCACGCCGCCATCGCCGCCATTGGTATTTACCGCTTGTTGGAAATCAACGATTCTATCAGCACCGCCATCGATTAATATTGCGGTAGAACCATTGGTTATTGAGAATGTTCCATTGAGTGTCAAGTCAGCGCTAAGGGTTTTATTGCCGCTACCGCCAATAGCTAAGTTTTTATATGATAAATTGTTAATATTCTGGTCACCAGCTTTGTCAAATTCAATTGTGCCATTGCCAGCAGTTAAAGCATTGCCAATAGTCAGTGTCTGGCCCACTAGTAATCTGCCTGTGCTGTCAAATATTAAGTCATTACCCGTAGTCAAAGCCGCATTGGCATCAAATGTGACAGCATCATTTATCGCCAGGTCATTTCCAATGATCCCAGCGGTATATGTTTTTGTCCCGCTACCAGATACTGTCAGGTCATAATATGTGGTATTAGTGATATTCTGATTGCCTGAAGCATTATAATCAACGATTTTATTATTATGAGCAAAACTTCCCCCAGAAATTGTCAATGCGTTGGCTATACCAATATCGCCATTAAGCGTATTTGTTCCGGCATTGCTGAAAGTCAGATTGTAATAGTCAGCTGCCATTACTATCTGGTCATTGCTGGAAATATAATCAACTGTTCCATTACCATGGGTAAAAGTGCTAAAATTATATGCATTGTTTTTAATCTGGAGTGTTTGGCCATTTCCATTGAAATTTGCTCCAGTTTGGATAATAAGATCTTCTACCGCAAAACCCCCAGTCAGTGCTGGTGTTGAGTCGCTGGCAGCTATACAAACGCTGATACTAGAATTCGGCACCGAGCCCATCGACCAGTTTCCAGCAGTAGCTGGATTCGTACTGACGTCGCCTTCCCATACGCTAAAACTCGTCGTTGCTGCTATGCGGTCAGTATCTCCCATATTTACAAAACTGCCATGATGACCATTCCCTGTCAGATCATAAGCAGTCGTGCCAGTACCTTCATCGAAACGCCAGTATCCACCTAAATTAGCAGATGCCGGTGCAGCATAGTTTGCCATATTTTCTCGGATCTGGTCTTGAGTTCTGGCATTAGTCCACACTCTTACTTCGTCCAGATAGCCGCCAAATTCATTAGTAACTGCCCGACCAATATCAAAATTTGACAAATCAACATCGGTATCTGTAGTAATAGCTACATGCTGCCAGGTATTGCGGGTAAGAGCCGTTGTTGAAACTCCATTAACATAAACTGTTGGAGCCGTCAGATCCGAAGCGTCAATTGCGTCACCGGCTATATAGATTTGTTGACCAGCATTAAGATTTAAAATACCATCGTTTAGATTCTGAGGATAAATCCAGAATTCGATAGTTTTAATATTTGTATTAGTGTCGCCAACAGTTATATATTCATTACTGCCGTTGAAGTTTATGCATTCACCCGGTGCGGCCATCAGGTTTTGATCTGCACCTTGAAGGTATGGATAGGTATTGCCCTGATTTATTGACCAGTCGCTACCAAAATCCCAGCCTGCTCCGGTAAAGGTTGATTTTGTCCGCATTTGCGCAGTAGTTTTACCAGTTGCATTGCCGTCGGCTGTTCCAGTGGTGTCGCTGTCGTAGAAACAATTATCAGCCGTGGCTGTTCCGCCTAAGCTGCCAATGACCGCATTATCGCCGTTAATTATTCCCGCTGCAAAACTGTTATCAAGAGTCGAGTCAAACAAAGTACCAATGATTCCGCCGGTATTACTATTGCCGCTGACAATTGCAGTTGTCGCAAGATTAGCAAATATCGAATTGTTAGAACTTGCGCCAATAAAACTGCCAACATTGCTATCACCATTAACAGAACTTGCCTCTATCCTGATATTCTGAATCGTTGCGTTATTGACCGAGCCAAACAAACCAACAAAATCTTCAGTAGGGCGATTAATTTGCAAACCGGAAATCACATGGCCCTGACCATCAAATATCCCGGTAAATTCTGTACCCTGAAAACCCCCAGTTACACTATCGGTATCAGCTGCAATTGGGCCGAAACCCAGACTACCATTTTCGCTGATACTTGCCGATGCATTTATGTCCGCATCAAGTTTATAGCATTCATCCAGATCATAGCCACCTGTACCTATTGCCTTTAAGTCAGCATAGCTTTGGACCAGCCAGGCATTTCCCAAAACCGTACCGGGCCCACCAGCCATTAGCAGCGTACGAGACTCCAAAGTTTCAAGCTGGAGCTTGGGGCTATTACTCTGACGTTTTTGTCTTAGTTTTTTTCTCAATTTTCGAAAATTCTCATTCATGACTTATTGGCCTTCAAAGTATTTAGTACACTTTTTTATATAGTATTCCATATTATCGTATCGACGAGTTAGCGTTGCTAATTCGGTGAATTTTTTCATCATAATTAATAGAAAAACTAACTGGTAGTTCCATTACTGATTAGTCCGATAATTTCGGCTACGCCAGTATTGAAAGCATCGTTAATAGCTCTGAATCGAAAAAAATGTCAGTAATGACAGGCAAAAAAAAGGTTTTTTTGGTAAAAAAGTGATAAAATAAGGACAAAAAAGGTATTTTCGGTCCATTTGGGGACTGTATATTAATGCAAATTCAAAGGTTTTTCTCAAAAAAATACAGGTGAAATGTTATTGTTTTTTTGTTATGCTTATCAGCGATTGAAAATTTTTGAAATAAAATGGAGTCTCTACAGTTAACAGGATGTTATAATGGCAGTAATAAAATTGAGTGAATGTATTAAAAATCGTGTCAAAAAACTGCGAAATTTGATGAAAATCGAGCAAATTGACGCTTATATACTTACAAATGTTGCAGATGTTACCTATATGACAGGCTTTTCCGGCGATGATTCAGTCCTTGTTGTCACTGCAAAAAAGGTTGTACTCCTCTCTGATAGCCGCTTTACTGAGCAATTAAAGCAGGAATGCCCAAAATTAAAGGTTAAATTACGCGATGGCTCGATGGCTGCCGCTGCCGCTGCTGTTTTGCTAAAAGATGGCAAAAAGGGCACCGCCGGTGTTGTCGCTATCAATGAAGCCGACATAAGTGTTGCTGATTTCAATGCTTATAAAAAATCACTTGGCAAAGGCGTCAAAGGTATTTCCCGTTTGATTAATAAAATTCGGATGTATAAAGATGATTTTGAAATTGCTCAAATCACCAAAGCGATCCGAATAGCTGAAAAATCCCTTGCCGAAACTCTTAAAATTGTAAAACCAGGTATGACCGAGCTTCAGTTGGCAGCTCATCTGGAATATCAAATGCAAATGAACGGCGCTTTGATGCCGGGTTTTCCTTCGATTGTGGCCTTTGGTCTGCGGGCAGCTCAATGCCACGCAGTCCCTGGTAGTACCAGGCTAAAAAAGAATGTTCCGTTCCTGATTGACTTCGGGGCCAAATACAATGGATATATATCAGACTTGACACGATGCTTCTGTATAGGTAAAATTCGCCCTGAATTTGCTGATGCATATAAATATGTTTTGGAAGCTCAATTAAAAGCAATTGATACCATTGCCCCGGGTGTGCCGCTGGCCGATGTCGATGCCGCCGCCCGCAGTGTGATACCGGCTAAAATGTGTTATAGTCATGGTACCGGTCATGGCTTAGGGCTTAATGTCCATGAGGCACCAGGGTTTTCGCCAAAGGCTACAGGTAATTGTGAGGCAGGCATGGTGTTGACTGTTGAGCCAGGAATTTATATTGGTGATAAATTTGGAATCAGAATTGAAGATGATATATTGGTGACAGCTAAAGGCCATAAGGTTTTAAGTAAATTGCCAAAAGGTTTAGATAGTGTAATTTTATAATAATGTGAAATATGATGTATCCCCCAATTTATAAGTTGGGGGCTAATTTTATATATGATAGTTAAAGAGTAATGGCAGAATATTATTTAGTTTTATTTCTGCTAACATAAACCCAGGAGTCAGGCATATGGATATAAATACCATTAAAGAACTTATTGAAATGATGAAGGTCAATGATCTAAGTGAGATTAAAATTGATACCGGTGAAGAAAAAATATCACTTAAGCGCGGTTCCGAACAGGTTTATGTCTCAGCTCCGGCTGCTGCATCTGCGGTGCCAGCACCTGTACCAGCGGCGGCACCTGCCGCTGGCGAATCAGCACCGTTAGCTCCAGTCGGTAATTTTAAAGAAATTACCGCACCAGTTGTTGGAACATTTTATTCGGCTCCGAGCCCGACAGCAAATCCTTTCGTAAAAGTAGGTGATACAGTCAACGCTGACGATGTTGTTTGCATTGTCGAAGCAATGAAAGTTATGAATGAAGTGAAAGCAGAGATTTCCGGCACTATAACAAAAATATTAGTCGAAAATGGTCAGGCGATTGAATTTGGCCAACCTATGTTCCTGGTTGAACCGGCATAAAAAAGTTAAAAACTAAAAGTGAAAAGTTGTGGCATCCGCTTTAGCGGATCACTGCTTTTAAATAATACTTGAGCTTTGCTGTTATTTTCAACCTGGCTGCTTGAGTGTTTAACTAGAATTTTCCGGGCTACTGTGCTGCTTGAATGCAGTGCTAATAACGGTCCGTTTTATAGAGAGCAAATTATGTTTTCAAAAGTTTTAATTGCTAACCGTGGCGAAATTGCTTTGCGTGTCATTCGTGCCTGTCGCGAACTTGGCATAGATTCTGTGGTTGTCTATTCTCAGGCGGATAAGGATGCTGAATATGTCAAAGCTGCAGATGAGTCTGTTTGTATAGGCCCAGCTCTTGCTACCGAAAGCTATTTGAATATCCCGCGTATTATCAGTGCCGCTGAGATTACTAATGTAGAAGCTATCCATCCGGGTTATGGCTTTCTGGCTGAAAATGCCCATTTTGCTGAAGTCTGCCGCGACTGTAAAATTAAATTCATTGGCCCATCACCAGAATCCATGAAACTATTGGGTGATAAAGTTGCCGCTCGTGATTGTGCAATTCGCGCTAAGGTGCCGGTTGTACCTGGTTCTGATGGAGCAGTTACTTCCGAAGAACACGCAGTTGAGTTGGCGGAGAAAATTGGCTATCCTGTTATGATCAAAGCCTCGGCTGGCGGCGGTGGACGTGGCATGCGTATTGCTCATAATGAAGTGAATCTGCGAACCGCTTTCCATTCAGCTCAAACCGAAGCAGGGGCGGCATTCAATAATTCAGAAGTGTTCATGGAAAAATATATCTCTAAAGCCCGTCATGTTGAAGTGCAGGTTTTAGCTGATGAACATGGCAATGCTGTGCATTTGTGGGAACGCGACTGTTCAATGCAGCGACGTTATCAAAAAGTTATTGAAGAGGCTCCAAGTCCGGGCATTTCACAGGAAACCCGCGAAGCGCTGTGTAAATCTGCTTTGCGTCTGGTCAAGGAATCTGAATATATCAATGCCGGTACAGTGGAATATCTGGTAGCTGACAATGGCGAGTTTTATTTTGGCGAAGTTAATACCCGTATTCAGGTTGAACATCCTGTGACTGAAATGGTTACCGGTGTTGATCTGGTTAAGTGGCAGATATTGATCGCATCTGGTCAAAAGCTCACGCTCAAACAAAAAGATATTAAAGTGAATGGTTCGGCTATAGAATGCCGGATTAATGCCGAAGACCCGGCTTGTAATTACCGACCTTGTCCGGGCAAGATTGAACATTTTGTCGCACCGGGTGGCATTGGTGTTCGTGTTGATACTCACGCTTATGGCGGCTATACCATTTCTCCTCATTATGATTCAATGATTGGCAAGCTCATCGTGCATAAGCCCAACCGGCAAGAAGCGATAGCGACCATGAAACGTGCCCTGCACGAATTCAAGATTGATCCGATTAAAACCAGTATTCCGCTTTGTATGAATATTATGAACCATCCAGATTATATAAAAGGCAATATAGATACCGGCTGGATTGAAAGAACTTTCTAAAAAAATAACATGAATATAAACAAAGCACGGCTTCAAAAAGCTGTGCTTTTTTTGTAAGCGATGTCCATTTCGGGCAGACTAGATGTGTGAGAATTATTTCTGGCGATCATCAAAAAGATAGGGCGTAAAAAATATTTTTGACAGGATTAACAGGATATAAAATATTGTTATCAATGGTTTACAATCTATGTGGCTTTGATACGAATTAGTGGGTTGGGCTAAACGTAGCTCGAGGCTCCAGGGTGGGTCGATCTCACCACCGCCGCCAGTGCTTTGATGGCCATCAAAGCACTGGCCCGAACGATTAATTCTAAAACAACAATTATATCTTATCGCTTACTTATATAATATACAAGGGTGGGCCATGCCCACGCTGATAGAAATGCCATGTGTGCCCCGGGTGCCCGTGGTCTTACATGAAACTCAATGCGACACTGGCAACCAGCAAAGTAGGTTGAGCATCTTGCTTGACATTAGTTTCATTGTCGCGCTGATTGGAATTTAATGACAAGCAAGATGCTTGTCCTACTTATGGAATGAGCATCAAGCAGACTAATGCTATTAATTTCTATTATTTTGAGGTAAAAATTATGAATCGTCGTGCATTTTTAAAAAGGTCAGCTGCAGCGGCGGCTTTGTCGGTTTTGGCATCTTGTAATATGGCCCGGCCCAAGGGCAAACCCAGCAAGCCTAATATTCTGGTAATCCTGGTTGATGACCTGGGTTATGGCGACTTATCCAGCTATGGTGCGACGGATTTGAAGTCACCGCATATTGATAAGCTGATGGCTAGCGGTTTGCGGATTAATAATTTTTATGCCAATTGCCCGGTTTGTTCTCCTACCCGGGCGGCGCTGCTTACCGGGCGGTATCCTGACCTTGTCGGCGTCGGCGGTGTTATTCGTACCTTTATGAATGATAATTTTGGTTACTTTGATCCTGAGGCTGTGACTTTACCTGATGTCTTAAATCGTGGCGAATATGAAACGACCTGCGTGGGCAAATGGCATCTGGGTCTTAGTTCGCCGAATCTCCCTAATGAAAGAGGATTTAAGCATTTCTATGGCTTTATCGGTGATATGATGGATGACTACTGGGACCACAAGCGGGCTAATTATAATTATATGCGCGAAAATGAAAAGGAAATTGACCCCAAAGGACATGCCACAGACATTTTCTCCGATGCAGCGATCAGATACTTTGATGATTTTAAGGATAAGGAAAAGCCTTTCTTTATGTATCTGGCTTATAATGCTCCGCATTTTCCGATTCAGCCACCACAGGATTGGCTGGACAAGGTTAACAAACGTGAAACCGGCATAAGTGAGAAACGTGCCAGGAATGTAGCTTTCGTTGAACATCTTGATTATAATATTGGCCGGGTGATTGATGGCTTAAAACAAACTGGTCAATATGAAAATACCCTGATTATTTTTACCTCGGATAATGGCGGGCAAAAAAATGTTGGTGCTTCAAATGGAACGCTAAATGGCAATAAAGGACAAATGCTCGAAGGCGGGATCAAGGTGCCGATGTGTGCGGTGTGGCCCGGCAAGATTAAGCCTGCTGTTAATGATGACCGTATATTTATGACCATGGATATTTTTCCGACAGTCTGCCAGGCCGCTGGCATTAGCTTTGACCATGAAATAGAAGGAGTTTCATTTTTACCGATGCTATTGGGCAAACAACAGGCCCTGGATAATCGCTATCTGATCTGGGTCAGGCGGGAAGGCTGGCACTTTGGCGGCAGAGCTTTTTATGCTATCCGTAAAGGTGATTTCAAGCTTCAGCATTCCAATCCGTTTGAGCCCATGCAATTATATAATCTCAAGGCTGACCCGCAAGAGCAAAGCCCTTTATCCGATAAGCACCCGATGTATAAGGAACTTTTTGGCAAGCTACGTGATCATATCATAAAAGCCGGAGCAGTCCCCTTTGAAAAGCCGGGGACAGATCCTACCAAAGTGAATCATTAAGATAATAGTTGTTGCCATAATATTTATTTTTTGGCAAACAGGGCGGTAAAGCCGCCATCATTATATATGGTTTTGTCCTGGATAAGCTGAACATCTGGCAATGTAAGTTCCTGGGCTATTAATTCTATATTACTATTTTCGGCTAATAGTTTATCGACAAGTCCGGCATTTTCGCCATGGTCGATACTGCAGGTTGAATATAATAATCTCCCATTGGGTTTGAGCAACTTGATGGCTTTTTCAAGCAGGGCCAACTGGGTTTTGGCATTGCGTGAAATATCCGATGGTTTTAAAACATAACGAGCTTCAACCCGTTTGGCTAATACCCCGGTATTAGAACATGGTACATCAGCTAAGATTATATCAAAAGCTTCGATGCTTTCCATTTTGGCATTAAGGTCATCGGCGCTGATAGTTTCAATTGATTTAATGCCAAGTCGCTGGCAATTTTCTTTGATGGTTGCAAGCTTATCATCATTAATATCGCAGGTCAGGATAGTGGCCTTATCTGCGGTTAATTCAGCGATATGGCAGGCCTTGCCACCGGGGGCAGCGCAAAGATCCAGAATTCGCTGGCCAGCTTTGGCTTCCAGTAATTCTGAAACTTTGGCAGCGGTAATATCCTGGACATAAAACAGTCCCTCATCAAAACCGGGGATATCCCGCACTGCTATATTGCTAAGCAGCTGGATAACAGGTTCGACAACCTGAAATTCAATATCAACATCGGCCAGCATCTGGGAGAATTGTGCAATATCAGTTTTGAGGCTATTGGGTCTCAGTGTTAATGGCGGACGATGATTATAGGCAATACAAAGTTTGGTGGTATTGTCCGGGCCCAGCTGTTTTAGCAAACGTTCGATTATCCATTTTGGTATGCTATGGACAGCTGTCAAATACTTAGCTAGTGAAGTCTTAGGGTCAGGAAAAATATCTTTGCGAAAAGCTATACATTCTTTATGGCTAATTGGCAATGTTCGGCGTAGAGGCAGATCGTTGGGGTAATCAGTTGTAGCTGCGATGTCACGTTGTACCGAACGTAATAGGCCATTAATAAATTTTGAAGGAAAAATCAGTCCGGCTTTTTTGGCCTGATCGACGGCCTGACTGATGGCAGCATGGTCGGGCGTACCAGTCATGTATAATAATTGATAAAGACCAACGCGAAGGATATTGTGTATAGCAGGTTCCAGCCCGCGTAGGGGCCTTTTGCTGTATTTTTGAATAATATGGTCTAGAGTGAGCATGCGACGGCATGTGCCCAGTGCCAGTTCGTTGGCAAAGCTTCTTTCGCGTGGTTCAGTATCGTTTTCGCTACAAATTTCATCCAGACTGTCAGAAATCCTGATTTTATTATATTCAAAATCAATTATGCAATTAACGGCAATGTCTCTTGCGGTGTCGTTGGAGATAGCGATTTTCTGTTTTTTGGCCATTTTATTTCCTGTTTTTCGTGGATATTTCAATATATGCCACGATTCTATGCGGTAAAACATTGCAGGTCAAGATGTTATGTTGAAACTTATTATATAGTTGGTAAAATGATACTTGACAAACAGGGGTAAATAATGCTTTGATATTGGGTTTGTTATCTTAATAATGGCTTAAAGCAACCAGATATGTGCTTAGCAGTAGAGGAATATATATGTATAAATTAGTAGATAAGCGAAATTTAGGGCCCAATCTAACCCTTTATGAGGTTCAGGCTCCGCGGATAGCCAGCTCACGGAAGCCAGGGCAATTTGTCATTGTCAGGGCCTTTGACCATTCCGAGCGAATCCCATTGACAATAGCTGATGTTAATAAAGATACCGGTACAGTTACGATTATCGTTCAGACAGTGGGCAAATCAACCGCTGAAATGGAAACCTTAGAAGTTGGCGGCGGTTTTTGTGATGTAGCTGGCCCTTTGGGCCAACCCAGCCATCTGGATAATTTTGGTACAGTAGTTGTTATCGGTGGCGGTCTTGGAACCGCGGTGGTTTATCCTCAGGCCGTCGCTCTTAAAGAACTGGGTAATAAGGTTATCAGTATTATTGGTGCCCGTTCCAGCGACCTGGTGATTATGAAAGATCAACTCGGTGCTGTTAGCGATAAAGTAATGGTAACAACCAATGATGGATCCGAAGGTATTAAAGGTTTTGTTACCGATGCGCTTCAACAACTGATCGATAATCCTGATATGAATATTGGCGCTGTCTATTGTGTTGGTCCGGTTGTTATGATGAAAGCTGTCGCAGATCTTACCGCTAAATATGATATTCACACTGTAGTCAGCTTGAATCCGGTTATGGTTGATGGTACAGGAATGTGTGGTGGATGCCGCGTTACTGTTGGTGGTGAAACTAAATTTGCTTGTGTTGATGGTCCGGAATTTGATGGTCATAAAGTTGACTTTGATGAACTGGCGGACCGTTTGACTACTTATCAAAGCCACGAACGCCATAAAGATCAATGTCGAATGCTCAAAGCTGCTGATAAAATTAAAGAATAAATTCATAATATATAAAAGTAAAAGGAATAAATAATGTCTGATATTACCGCCAAACAGCGGATGGCTATTCAGCGTCAACCCATGCCTCAACGCGATGGCCTTGAGCGTTGTAAGGATTTCGACGAAGTCAATACTGGCTATGATCTTGAAACTGCCATTAAAGAAGCTCAGCGTTGTCTGCAATGTAAAAATGCAAAATGTATCGCAGGTTGCCCGGTTGGGATTGATATACCGGGTTTTATCAGCAAATTAGCGGATGGCGATGTCGCAGCCGCCGCTGAAATCTTACGCAGTTCCAATGATTTACCCGCAGTTACCGGCAGGGTATGCCCGCAGGAAACTCAGTGCGAATGCGTTTGTGTTCGCTGCAAAACTGATACACCTGTTGCAATTGGTTATCTGGAAAGATTTGTCGCTGACTATGCAAGAGAAAATAATCTTGAAAAGCCAAAAGAAGTTTCAGCTTCAACTGGAAAAAAAGTTGCTTGCATTGGTGCTGGGCCAGCCGGTATTACTTGTGCGGGTGAATTGGCATCTATGGGTCATGATGTGACTTTATTTGAAGCTTTCCATAAAGCCGGCGGGGTGCTTATCTATGGTATACCTGAATTTCGTTTGCCTAATAAGGTTGTCGAGCATGAAATCAAAAATGTATTAGCTCTGGGTGTTAAGATTGAAAAGAATGTAATTGTCGGCAAGACTGTTACTATTGATCAATTATTTGTAGAAGGTTTTGATGCAATATTTGTGGCAAATGGCGCAGGGCTGCCAACCTTTATGAATGTCCCGGGAGAAAACCTCAAGGGCGTATATTCGGCTAATGAATATTTAACTCGCAGCAATCTCATGGAAGCTCATCGTCGCGATGCTGAGACTCCGGTGCTGCGTGGCGATAAAGTCTGTGTTGTCGGTGGCGGTAATACCGCGATGGATGCTGTCCGTACCGCAAAACGTATGGGAGCTGCAACTTCCACATTGGTCTATCGTCGGGGCCGTGAACAAATGCCAGCCCGTGTTGAAGAAGCACATCATGCCGAAGAAGAGGGTATTTGCTTTGAATTTCTTACCGCTCCTATAGAAGTCCTCGGAAGCGATGATGGCTGGGTCGAAGGCCTTAAATGTGTTCGGATGGAACTTGGTGCCCCCGATGATTCTGGACGAAGAAGACCGGTTCCAATTGAAGGTTCAGATTTTGTTATCGATTGCGATATGGTTATCGTAGCGATTGGTATTAATGCTAACCCGATTCTAACTCAGGCTACTCCAGATATGAATCTTAATAAATGGGGTTATATTCAGGCCAACGATGATTTGGCGACATCGATTCCCGGTGTGTTTGCTGGCGGTGATATTGTTCGGGGTGCAGCAACGGTTATTCTGGCGATGGGCGACGGCAAAAAAGCTGCCAAGTCAATCGATAATTATCTGAAAACTTTATAATTATACAGATTTCTAAAAAGAATATACCCCAACTTTATGTTGGGGTTTTTCTTTGTTTTCTTCCTTTTAATTATCAAAGTTAAGTTCACCATTACCTCTTATCACTAAGAGCCAGTCATTTTTATCAGGTGTACTTAATTCTATTTTGTTTCCTTTAGATATTTCGCATTTTGCCAGCAGGCTTTCCAGACCATCGCCTGTGCGAGGATTATACCACCCACAATTAAATTTACCTTCATTTGCGGCAACACTTACTTTGCCACCATTTTTTAGGTAAACAAGATATATTTCACCAGATTTACATAGCACATAATCATCTTTGTTATTAGTCAGCTCATCCTGGCATTTCATATCCCAGAATGGAATTTGATATTTATCAAAGAAATCCAGGCAATAACGACACTGTTGCCACATTTTTTCACGGCTGCGGAAATCCTGGCAGGTTAAATCGCTATTTGGATGTTTATAGCCAAAGTACCATTCGATGCCAGCGCCGCCTGCCATAATTGCACCCCATAATGCGTTTTTGCGGGCATTATCATGGTCTGGGTCTTCTGCATCGGTAATTAATGCATGTTGAGCGTCGCCCGGTTCATCGCAGGCGACAACCCAGGTTTTCCCAGCGGCAATTGACCGATCTATATAATTTTTAACCTGATCATGCACTTTGCTGAAGTCGGGCTGATTAGTTTGAAGCGAAAAGCCCGTCAATTCAGATTTATTACCTAAAAGGTCATAATGCGGGTCATTCATATTATGAATTACGATAGGGTGTTTATAGGGGTCATTATCATGAAAATATTTTGCCCATGCGATTTTTTGGGCCGTGGTCGCATTATTAATTTCTTCACCGAGGTTCCAGTTTAATGCTAAATGATGACCAAATCGAGCTATTAATTCTCGATAATATAATTTGCGTTCTCTGCCAAGATCGCCTTTGTTTAGCAATAATTCATTTTCAGTTTCCAAAGTCTTAAAATGCAGATACATACCTTTGTTATTGCCATGTGCAAAGACGATTTCCCATTGGTCCAGCTTTGAACAATCCATGCGATTTCGTTCATTATAATTTATATAAGGAAAGACATTGCGGTCATCACCTTCGATGTTCATTGTGATAAAAGAAAATACATTTAAGCCCTGGCCGGCCAGATAATTGACCGCCCCGATAATACCTTTGCCTTTACCGTTTTGCCAGGTTGGATCACCTTTTTGCCAGTCTTTAATATGGGGCTGCCAGTTTTTGACTAATTGATCTTTTTGGCCATCAGTCTTAAAATCTCCATCGAAATCTGCATATGCAAGGAAATTTTCAGGTGCATCAGTTCCGCACTTCAGAAAATATTTTCCTGTTCCGGCAAAGCGTAAATGTCCTTTGCCCACATATTGCAGCAGACCTTTAGCCCGCATATCGCGACCTTTTTTATCTGTTTGGTTTACTTGAAAAGTTCCAGTTTGATTATCCATGTAGCCAGCACTTTCACCGATATTAACATCGTTAGAGACTGCGATATTTTTACCTTTGCGAAATGAGACTTTGTACTGCCAGCTGCCGGTATTGTCAGGGGCAAAATGAACACGCCATTTATTTCCAGAATCAGCTGAGGTGTTGGCGGCATCACCATCAGCGGCATAATAGCCAGGTATTATATAATGTTTTTTGCCATTACTGAAAGTCACATTCAAACGATAATCAAGAAAAGGGTTGGGATTAGCAGTTTCGCTGCTGGCCGGGCCAGCGAAGGTAAACGTGATTTTATGCCATATTTTTAGCTGGCCAGTAATGTCAGTCGCCAGAGCGGCGTTTGAAATCATTGGAAGGGCAATAAATAGAAAAGTATTAAATAATAAATGTTGGCTCTTCATCTGGGCTTACCTCGATAGTTGTGGGCTTTATTTCAGATTTCAATTATCCTTAAATATTGATTGATTTCAAAGACATAATCTTGAAATTGAGTAAATATTGTTTTTGTCATATATTTAACATTTGATAATCATGTTATTGATTTTACATCTATCTTGGTCCGATAAACAAATTATTGTCAGCAAAAAGCTGATTTTTAGAAAATTTAGTAACAAAAGCCTTAAAAAAATAATAGTGATAATTTTGTGTAATTAACATTTTTTATAAATTTATCCTAAGATTTAAGCTGATAAACCGGTTTTTATGGATTTTATGGTTGTTTTGAGTCCTGGCTCTTATGGACCTGCCTAATCTTGGGTTTTTAACGGGAAAAATCTTCAAATTATCTTAATACATGGTTAATTCACGTCTCTATCGTGCCGAAAAATATTATGTAAGGTTGAAGCATAGCTTTGACTTGCATTAGCGTGTACGAGGTAAGAAAACTCAACAAAGCGTAGTTGCCATGGGGGGCTGCTAGCTTACATAACCGATTGTGAAGTGCTATGGATAAGAGAAAAGATGTATTAACAACTGGACAGGTAGCCAAAATCTGTAATGTCGCACCACGCACCGTTTCCAAATGGTTTGACTCTGGTCAATTACGGGGCTATAGAATACCAGGCAGCAAAGACCGCCGTATACCGGTGTCGCAACTGGTTAGGTTCATGCGAGCTCACGGTATTCCACTCAATGGCCTTGATGGAGGTGCTACCCGGGTCCTGCTTGTTGATAATAAAGCGGATATCCGCGATGCTGTAGCTGCTGAACTGGGAAAATCTGACCGATTCGAAGTTCAAACCGCTGAATGTGGTTTTGATGCAGGTATTCTCGCTGATCAGTTTAGGCCCCACATCATCTTTATTGATTTGATGCTGGAAGATATTAATGTAAAACGTATTTGCAGTATAGTTCGTGACAGTATCGAGTTGCAGGGTGCCAGAATCGTTGCTATTACCTCTAATTTGACCGAAGGTGAAGGTAATGCACTGTTGCAGCAGGGCTTTGATGCTTATCTGTGCCGACCGTTTGATATGAAACAAATGATTGACTGCATTGAAGATTCTCTGGCAATTGTATATTAAAATATAATAAATAAGATTTTTACTTGAATTTATAATAAATGAGGCCTAAGTATATATAAAAGGCAATTAAAATTATAATCTGGCTCGTTATTGCTTGGAGGCAGAAACTTCGGTTTCTATTTAGCAGTAACAGAGATCCATAGATCCAGGGTCGTCGTTTAATCGGCGACCTTTTTTATTTGCAATTTTATTTCATATCTCTTAATCTAATCTTTTCTTGCCTGCAGGCTCGCTTTGTGGCTTGCCTGTTTTTCCTAAATCGAGTTTCAGAAAGGATTTACTCATGAAACATCTCTCTATCGCAAGGGCTATTGCCTGTCTGGTCATATTGACCATGTTGGCACTACCTGGCCCGGTAACCAAGGCTTTCGCTGCCGAAAAAGCTCAAACTTTTGACCTTAAGAAAGTTTCGCTTTTAGACATCGATATTCCCCCCAGTTCCAGATATATGGTAATGGCCCCACATTATGCTCCCGGAATTTTAACGTCAAAATCCCCAAAAGATGATAATGTTAAAGCTTATCCAAAACTAAAATCGGATAAACCACTTTATGGCCATCTTCTTCTGGGTAGTTCTTATACCATCAGTGATTCCCGAAACAAAAAAATGTTTTTTGTTCTGGATGAGTCAAAAGGGACAGGTAAAGGCTATGACACTATTACTGTTGATGCCAACTTCGATAATGACCTGACCAATGATAAGGCTGTTAATATTGCTAAAAAATCTCCCCTTGATTTCATGAATAGCGGTAGCAGAAATAACACTTTGTTATTTGATAGCTTGAAAATCAAACCGCAAGGTCAGGAACTTACCATTTGGCCTTTGGTTGTTAAGTATAACAATGATATGTTTCGTGTAGGTTTTTTCTGTGAAAATGCTTATGTTGGCAAGATTAAATTGATTGGTAAAACCAAAGATGTTCTTGTAACTCAATCGCAATGCATCTCTATAGCATTTGACAGTCCTGCCACACATATTTTTTTCATGAATAAGGATCGCTATTCTTCTGTGGTAGCTGGCCAATATCATCTGGCCGATGGTATGTATTGGACTTTTGCTCCTTCAGAAAATGGTGACAAACTTGCCGTTAATCCTTATATGGGTAAACTTGGTAAACTTAAACTGTCCTGTGGTGATCTTAATGTCAATGCCAGCAATGTTACTTTGACATCCAGTGCCAGCTATTTAAGAGTGGATGCTAATAGCGGATTCTTAAAAGATTCTACTTTGACTTTGCCGGTGGGCAAGTACAAAATCAGTGGCGTATCTCTAATTGCTGGCGATTATGATGTTCGTCTTGCCAATTACAGCGATGATTCTACTGCTGCATTTCCACTGGAAATTACTGCTGACAAAACAATAGATTTAGATATCAAATCATTAAAAGCTGTCTTTAATGCTCCGGCAAAAGATAATGTTAAAATCAAAAATAACAGTATGTATGTCAGTGCTTATTTTTGTAATCCCAAGCTGGGCGTTAAGCTTTCCAGTATCCAAGATAAAAGTAAAGTAGTCAGGGAGGTAAAAAGCGGCAATGGCACCTATAAGTATTATGAAAGGCTCGAACCTGCCGTTAAAATATTCGACAGCACAGGTAAAGAAATTGCTCAGGGCAAAATGCCCTTTGGCTGAGGAGGAACTTGCGGGTACACGTGGCGTGTACCAGAAGATATGAAACTCGACAATGGCAAAAAAATTACTATCGAAGCTTATTATGACACTAAAGGGCTTTGTGGTAAAATTTCCGGCAAGAAAACTGTCACAATAACAAAATAGTGTAATCAATAGGGCGATCGTTAATAGCGGTCGCCTTTTTTAATTGTTTCTACAGCACCAGAAGAATTACTGGTTCTGATGTATTATTGGTTTAGCTGGGAATCTTAAAAAACAGCATGAATTGCTGAATCGGGTATCACAGCTCATTGACGATGGCATGCTGATTTCCACTGTTACCGGTAATCTCGGGAGAATCAGTGCCGAAACGCTTAAGGCTACCCATTTGCAGCAAGAGAGCGGTCGTGTTATCGGTAAGAATGTGCTTGAGGGCTTTCATTATGAGTCATAATCATGAACAGTATGGTATCGCTGCTATCGGGGGCGGTTGAGAAATTCACTGTCAATTAGATGATGATAATAGCATAACTTTTCTTATTGAACTTTTCAGGTAGATTTAGTATCTTATTGAAAACAAGTTTGGCATCGAAACTGGCAGCAACCCGATAAATAATACTTTTATGCAAAACAACACTGAAATTTCTGGATATACAACTATAGTTAATTGTAATAAGATTTCCTTTCGTCGCGGCGAAAAGGATATCTTGCAGGATATTTCGTGGAAAATCCAGCAGGGCCAGAATTGGGCACTTCTTGGCGCAAACGGTTCGGGTAAAACCACATTCTTAAAAATCATCACCGGTTATGAATGGCCGACAAGCGGTACAGTATCGGTGCTTGGTAACATATACGGGCGATGTGATTTGCGGGAAGTGCGTAAAATGATCGGCTGGGTCAGTTTCAATATATCTTCGAATATTCCAAATAATGATACCGCTATCGAAATCGTTGTCTCTGGCTTAGAGGCTTCTATGGGGCTTTATCGTGAATATAGTCAAGATGAATACAACCGGGCACTGTCGGCATTGAACATGCTTTCTGCGGCAAACTTTGCGAACCAGTCTTATGTGACACTTTCTCAGGGTGAGCAGCAAAAAACTCTGATTGCCCGTGCCCTGGTCAACAAGCCAAAACTACTCGTACTCGATGAGCCATGCAGCGGACTTGACCCCGCGGCAAAGGAACTGTTCCTCAAAGACATTGAAAACCTTGTAAGTCATCATGACGCCCCCGGCATTATTTTTGTGACACATCACATCGATGAAATACGCGAGTGGATTACGAATGTTTTCATTATAAAAGATGGCCAAAAACTTGCCGATGGCCATACCGGCAATGTCTTAAGCAATGAAATTCTTAGTCAGGCTTTCAACTGTAATTGCAAAGTATTAAATGATAATAATAATTACTCACTGAAAATTGATAAAATCTAAAAAACGAATAACTGTGTTCTAATCACAAATGTAAATAACTTAAAAGGAACTATTATGTTAGAGACATCTACAAAAATGAAACAAGGTCTGTCACTGCTAAATTTGGAAACGGTCAAGGGTTTAATGACTTTATGCAGCTTGATGGTTTTATTGACTGTAATGGCGGGCTGTGACTCGATTTCGACTCAAAATCCTCCTGCTTTGATAAAAACTCTTATTGTAGATGGCCAGAACAACCATGACTGGACCAAAACAACCCCTGTTATCAAAGAAATGATGGAGGCTTGTGGCTGTTTTACTGTTGATGTATCCACCTGCCCGGCTAAAGGCCAGGACATGAGCGGTTATCGACCAGATTTTAATGCTTATGATCTTGTGGTGGTTAATGATGGCTATGGAGCCGATTCATGGCCGCGTGAAACAGAAATTGCCTTTGAAAAGTTTGTCTCTGATGGTGGCGGTGTGGTGATTTATCATGCGGCTGACAACGCATGGCCTCAATGGCAAGCTTATAATGAAATGATTGCTATCGGTGGCTGGGGTGGTCGCAATGAAAAAAGTGGGCCTTATCTTTACATGGATACTGATGGTAATATTATTCGGGATACTTCCAAAGGTAAAGGTGGTGGTCATGGCAGACAAGTCGAGTTTGAGATTACCATTCGGGATAAAAATCACCCGATAACAAAAGGTATGCCCGCTACATTTATGTATTGCCCGGATGAAATGTACGCTTTCTTAAGAGGACCAGCACTCAATGTGACTATTCTGGCTACAGCTCATTCTGATAAGAATAATGGTGGCACAGGCCACGAAGAGCCCATGCTGATGACTATTACTTATGGCAAAGGCCACATATTCCACACTGTTTTAGGTCATGCTGTGCAACAAATTCGAAAAGATTGTTTCAGGATTCCTTTCCTGCGTGGTGCTCAATGGGCAGCAACCCAGAAGGTCACAATCGAAATCCCTGAAGGTTTCCCAGTTGAAAAAGATCAGGATTAATGTGAGCTGATTAATTTCTGGTTTATCTATTAACTACATTGGCCGGTTTGCCATCAATAAAAGCAGCGATATTGTCGGCAACCGCTCGCAGACATCTTCCCCGGGCGGCTTTGGTTGCCCAGGCAATATGCGGGGTGATGGTGCAGTTTTTCGCTGTCAGCAGAGGATTGTCAGCACTAGGCGGCTCGGTTGATAAAACATCCAGGCCCGCCCCGGCTATCTGGCCCTGATTCAGAGCATCGGCCAGTCCCTGTTCATCAATAATTCCGCCCCGGCTGGCATTAAAAATTCGGGCCGATGGCTTCATCTGCGCTATCAATTTCCGGCTAACCATCTTTTCAGTTTCAGCGGTTAAAGCGCAGTTTATGCTTATTATATCACTATCGTTGAAAATTTCAGCCAGGCTAGTCATCGTTATATAGGGCGGGACATCATTTAGCTCCGAACGATTAAATGCTGTGACTCTCATGCCAAAGGCATAACCGATGCGACCAACAGCGCGGCCAATATGGCCCAGGCCAACAATCCCCAAAGTCAAATCAGCCAGTTCGATCAGAGGATAATCCCAATAGCTAAAATCCTTGCAATCAGACCAGCGTCCCTGATGGACGGCCTTGTCATGATCACCGACATGCTGGCAATGGGCCAGGACATGGGCAAAAACTGTCTGGGCTACTGAATCGGTACTGTAAGCCGGGACATTAGTCACAATTACACCGGCGGCCCTGGCAGCATCAACATCGATAACATTATACCCGGTAGCCAATACGCCAATATAACGAAGTTTTTTCAATGATGAAATGATTTCTTTTGTTATCACGGTTTTATTGGTTAAGATGATCTCGGCATCTTTGGCCCGTTCGATTATATCAGTTGGCTTGGTTCGTTCATACCTGATAAATTCACCCAGAGTTTCCAATGGCCCCCAACTCAGGTCCCCGGGATTCAATGTATAGCTGTCCAGTAAAACAATATTCATATTTCTATTCCTTGTATAATATTTAACTTTATATTAGTTATTTCAGTAGCATTTATAACTTTAAGTATATATTGATATATTTTCAATAGCAATGTATTTTTATATTGATCTGATAGTTTCAATAGCATATTATACTTGCAAAAGGTCACAATATATGGAGAAATTAAATGAAAAGTTTGAAACTTACAATCGCGTGTTTATTATTAACAATCTTTTGTTTTGGCTGCGGGGCATCAAAGCCATTAAATGCCCGGCAAAAAGGTCAGCTAATCTGGCAAGGCAGAATAACTGATAGTCAGAACCTCACCTATGATATTTATCTGTGTCCGGGCTATGAGCCGGTGCTGGAATACAGTCGAGATAATTTTATTCAGGCGGGCAAGGATTTTACATTATATACTTCAAAACCCCGTTGGGCGAAGATGGGCAGCGAGACTAAAGATTGCCTGGAATTCAGCTATGAAGATTGTCTCAGAGATTTTATAGTTAAGGATGGCAAAAAAGTATGGGATGATAATCTGACTATTGCTAATCGACAGGTTAACCGAAAATCTTTTGGTTGGTGGCTGGCTTATCCGTGGGCTTTGACCAAGAGCACCGTGGATAATGTTTTCCGGGTTCCAATCGGACTAATTGGCAGTGCCGGCGGAGTTGTTGGTTCGGTTATTGTTCCAGCATGGTATGGTTTTGAGCCAACTGGTCGGGCTGTATTCAATGGCGGAGTCGAAGGCTGTGGCGTAACTGCTTTGGGGTTGGTTTGGAATACCGCTGCTACCCCTTTACTTTCATTGACTGAATTTGAGCCAACGCCAGCCAGGGCCGATGGCATATGGGTTAAATTAATTGAATTTGAAAATACCCCTGCCGATATTGATAATGTTGCCAGATTAGGAACAATCTTGATCGAGCAGACAGAACAGTTTGACTCTAAAAGGCAACAGGCACAGCAAGATAAAGAAGATAAATTAAAAGAACTGGAAAATCAAAGGCAGCAGACCAATGTCAGGTATCATGAACGATTAGCCGAGATCAACGATGCAGAATCAGACCTGGTCAGACAGCTAATCGACCAGCCCACCAGTGATTATGAAGCAATAGTGAAATATTTAAAAACCAATCGGTGGTCGCCAGAGCGTATTGATAGCATAAGCAAACAGCTTAAGCGAAAGCTGCCCGCCGCTGAATACAAAAAAGCCATTCGTTTATTAAAGGCTGCATTTGAGCCTGTTGCATAAATAATTAGTTCTTTTTACAAGTGAATAATTCCAGCTTTTCGTTTATAATCTGGGCAAT
>JAEIOG010000221.1 GCA_016342495.1 Phycisphaerae bacterium | reverse complement strand
ACTGACTGGCGTCAATTAAAAATTCCCTTCGACGACAATTATTCTTGCCTTTACACTGCCAAAGTATGATTATATTTCCAAAGAATGAATGGTTGAGCCCCCCATGGGGGGCTTGTGACTGGTCAGTCCAATTTCTTTCTTCTTTTTGCTGCTTCAGCCCGATAGCTTGGTACATTTAATTCCAGTATCACGCTATGGTGAACCAGCCGGTCAATCGCCGCTGCTGTGGTCATCGGGTCCTTAAAGATCATCTCCCATTTGCTAAACGGCAGATTACTCGTTATCAGCACGCTGCCCCGTTCATAGCGGTGAGCAAGCAGTGTGAACAGCACCTCCATCTCTTCACGGTTCTGCTTGACATAGCCGAAGTCATCAATCATCAGCACATCATACCTTGCCAGCCGCTTGAGTAGCTTATCGAGCACCAGATCCCGCTTAGCTCGCAGTAGTTCCTGTACTATAAGATCACAGGTAGCAAAGTAAACATTTCTTCCCTGCCTGGCCAGTTCATGGCATATTCCGCAGAGCAGGTGCGTTTTGCCACTGCCCGGTTTTCCAAACGCTAAAATATTCTCGTTGCGGTCAGCAAAACTTCCTGCCGATAGCACCTTGACCTGCCTGCGTATCTTAAGCGGCATTCTGTCAAGCTCGAATGTTTCCAAGGTCTTTTCCAACGGCAGTTTGGACATCTTTATTAATCTGACGATCTTGTTTGCTCTTCTAAGCTCACATTCTCTCTGGGCCAGCTCATAAAGATATTCCTCGTACCCAAGCTCATCTGACATTGCCTTTTGAGCAAACTCCTGATGATACTCTCTGAACATCGGAAGATGCAGTTCCCTGAGCAGTTCGATCAATTGTTTATGCTGTTGTTTATTCATATGCACACACGCATTCCGGCATTTCTAACAGAGTATCGTAATAATTGATGTCCACATCTTCAATATACACCTCCGTAGGCTCTGGCGGCTTTTGTTTGGAATCGATAAACTCTTTGACCTTTTCAAATTTCACTTTCTCTTCAAGGTTTATCAGTAATCTTAAAGCTTCATTGACAAGGGATTCATCTTCCCTGGCAGCAAGTTCCAATATTTTGAGGTATTCCTTACTGGCCTGTCTGATGCTGCAAGTTTCTCGAAGTATATCATAGGCTATCCTGAACAGGCTCGTTGGAAACAAGTCTTCTTTGTAACAATAGTTCTCAAACGCTCCCGGCTTCCGAACCAACCTGTCAATAATATGACGATAGTTAATACAATGACCATTCTCGCCACGTAAACGAGGCAATGTCTCAATGTGCCGCTGTGCATACCATACCTGAAGTTCATCTGCATACAGGCGAACCTTGACTTTTTCACCGGCAAGACGACTGTGTACCGAATAGGTATTATGCAACACTCTAATTGTACTGCCTCGACTGACTTTACACTCCCTGGTTTCATAATCATCATATCGCAAATTGGGCAAGGGTTTAAGAACTTCAATCTCTTCAGCAAAACGCTTGCGACAATTCTGATTCATGCGATCTATGATATTTTGAAGGAATTTTTCATATTCTTCCAGACTGTCAAAATCACGACTGCCGCGAATGATCAGGGATTGATCAACAGCTTTCTTAAAAAGGTCATTGCTCTTTTCAACATCACCGTTTTCATGCGGGCTTGCCGGATTAGTCTTCGACGATTCAAAACCGTAATGGACCGAAAGAGCCCGGTACTTGTCAGTAAAAATGTCAGGATGACCCACCTTGTGTACGGCACTTGTAAGATTATCAGTTCTGTGGATAGATGGTACACCCCCCAGTTTCCAAAAAGCATCCTGAATGCCAAGGGAAAGACTTTCAAAGCTTTCAGAATAACATATCCGGCCAGCCTGCCAATTGGAGTAACATAGCACAAAGTGGTAGAATATATGCTCGAAAGGTTGATGGACAATCGTGATATTGAGCTTGTTCATGCTGGTAAAGTCAGAACAAGCCCATTGACCGGGAAGGTACATCTGAGAAAAGAAAATCTCTTTGGACGGACCATATATAGCCTTCCACTTTTTGATTTTACGCTGGAGAGTGCGGAGCTGGCTGTTCTGGTATTTGCCCGGATATGCCATCTGGAGATATTCCAGAATGGTATTGGCCTGCAATGTCGCCTGGGTATCCTCCATGAGCCCAACGATAAATGCCCAGTCATCGGCAAACGGGTCCTCACGCGTCGACCAGGTGTGCTCGACCTTGCTTTGACTGGGTAATTTGCCGCTTTTTAGATATTTGCCGGCGGTTTTAGGGCTAAGGCCCGCCGCATCAGCCGCCTGATATTGATACTCATACTTATTCTTCACTTCAAACAATCTCCTTACCTGTTGGTCTGTAACCATCTGAAATCTCCTAAATAATAGAGTTTCAAATAGTCTATTCCAATTTATATGTATCCGGAAATTCTAATTGTCGCCGGATGGTAAAAATAATTGTCGCTGATCA
>JAEIOG010000045.1 GCA_016342495.1 Phycisphaerae bacterium | reverse complement strand
TCCATAATCAAATAACAGTTATCTTCATATGGAGATGTATCGGCAATATTGACCCAAACCTTTAATTATGACTAAGCGATAGTGTTTCGTTAAGACTAAATATTGGGGTTGATTTGAATTAGGATTGTGTCATTCCCGCGCAGGCGAGAATCCATCTTTTTAAGTCAAAACAATAAACTATGCTTACTAGATCCCCGCCTGCGCGAGGATGACAATTCGCATTTTAGCCCAATTATTTAAGCATGACGAAGCACTAGCTAATTCTCTACCAGCCAATTATTTAGCATGAGGATTAAATCGTTAATATTAATTAAATTATTTTCATCAATATCACATGGGCTGGCTTCATCACTGAGCCAAATGCTAGATAATTGGCAAAAGTCCGTCAGGTCTACAACCATATCGCTATTAGTGTCACCAGTGGGGAATTGCCAGGTGAGTTGAGGGTAGCTGTCGATATCAGAGCGTATCTGCCAGATTGCCGGGTTGCCATCGGTGTAGCTAAAGTCCCAGTCGCTATCAGCAAAAGTATCAACATTCTGCAATTGTTTGGTAGTCAAACCAGTAACATCATTATCATAATCGCTCAAACGATCTATGCCATTTTCCAGACCTGAAAACTGGCTGTCCCAGTAGCATGAAACTATTTTATTGGAATTATTACCGCAGAAGCCGGCATAATGAGTACAGTTGCCACCGGTCATTTTTCCCGCGGTATAGCAGTTAAGCAGATGGCCCTGGGCATTATTGTCACCAACGAAGCCCCCGATAGAATCAGAATAATAAAGTTCCAGATCAACTAGGCTATAGCAATTTGATGTCAAGGTGTTAAGTCCGTTATTATAACCCACAAAGCCGCCAATGCTTCTTGCGGCATAAGCAGTTATTTTACCTGCCGCATGGCATTCGGTGGCATTGGCAGATATTATCCCGCCACATAATCCACCCATTTTGCGAGAACCATTATCAGCAAATATATAAGAATTTGAGTAACATGAATCTATTAGTAATGTAGGGTTGTAGATGTCAGCACCTTCGACTGTGCCACAAAGTCCACCGATAGCAAAGCTTTTGGGGCCACTACTGATTATGCCAGAGGAACTACAATTAATTGTGGTGCCAGCGGTTTTGCCGCAAAGTGCGCCGGTATAATGCGAACCGCTATATAACTGGTCTGTATATTGGATGCCATTATCAATGAAATAATTATCGATAACAAGATTGGATATTTCCGCGTTCTGGCCTAACTTGCCAAATAATCCTGAATAATTATCTGTGCTGTCAGATATATTGGATAGCAGGTCGATGGTCATATTGACAATTTTATGATTAGCGCCATCCAGCTTGCCAGTAAATTCAGTGCCGCTAAATTCGCTTTCAAAAGATTTTTGATTTAGCGACAGGGGAATCTGGTCATAAGCGATAATGGCCTTGGGGTATGTTCTGGCCCGGTCGAAATAAATATCAGCTGTTAATCGAAAACATTTATCATATAGTTCAGGGTGGGCGGCTAAGTATTGAATATCCCGCTGACAGGCTATGGGATAGGGAGATTGATTGCTGCCATCACCATTGTTGCCCAGTGAAACATATATTTCAAGATCGCTAGTGTTAGAGTTGACAGGCTGATTGAAACTTGCCGAAAGGCCCGTAACGATTCCTGCAGGAACAGAGAGACTGTAAACTTGATTAATTACCGCGACATCTAATCCCTGGTTATTGAAGGCCTCCAGAGCCTGACTCGCGTTCATTGCCGTGACATCGGGAATGGTGCTATCATTATATTCATGAAAAACAGCAGGAATGGGCATTTGATTTTCAGTTATAGTCCAGTGGCCATAAATATTATTATCATAATCGGCAAAGCTCCAGTTGGCATAGGTATGCACTTGTTGCATTTGCTCAGTTGTAACAGCGATAACGCCCTGGGGCAATATGAGACCATAGCCGATAGCTACGCCGACATTAGCGGTATCGATATTTGTAATACAATTCTGATATATGCTTGGCCCTCCTGTGAAAATGTCTTCTAACCCAATCATAGCACCAAGGGTGTGTGGGTTGTTGCCCGCGGCATTAACAGGGCTGGTGGTGTAGGCATTTATGATTGTGGTTGTATCACACAAACCGATAAGTCCGCCGGAAGAATTATTGGTCAGAATCGATACCGTGCTGAAGCAATTTTTGATAGTGCTGTTCATAGCACCGCCGCAAAGGCCTCCCACATAGTTATAGCCAGTGACCTGGCCGGTACAATAGCTGTTAGCGATTCGCCCAGATATTATGCTACCCGCTATGGGCCCGATGACCTGAGATGATATTCCGCCAGTGATAGAACAGTTTTCAATGGCCAGGTTTATGATTTTGGCATTGTCTTCTATCTGACCAAAAAGGCCCAGATAGTCATTATTGCTGGTGCTGGCATCAATTGTGAGATTAAGTATTTTGTGGCCATCGCCATTAAAGCTGCTTTAAAGCCTGCACCATCAAAAACAATGTCGATGCTGTCAATGTCTGGGGCGATTAATGCGGTACCGAAAGCTGGCAGGGTTGTGACCGCCGGGGACAGGTCGACGTCATTGGCTAAAATGTAATGTGCCGCCAGATCGTTATTAACATCTAGCAAGTCCTGGACTGTGGCAATCTGATATGGTTCTTGAAAAGTTCCATCACCGCCAGGAAATGCCAGCAGGTTACTACAAAAAACTATCAAAAGTATTGCTGTATTTGTTTTAAGCATTTTAATCATCTGTTGATTTAACCTCATATTGTTATTCCTAAACCGATGGAGTACGCTCTTATTATTTATTGTACAGTTTTGTATCAATATTTCAAGAATTAAATCGCCCTGAAATAAACATTGATATTAAAATTAGCTATGAAAATATTTGCTATTGTGGGCATTTGGCGTTAAAATTTTCAACTGTGTGGTATCTGTTCTTGCTTAAATGGTATGCAAATGGGCGATAACAATACGGAATGTATAAACAATTAATAATGCAGGAGGCAGTTATGACCTTTGTAAATATCTGTAAAAATGGAACTTACGTAGTCTTGGCCTTAGCTGGGGCCTTTCTGGCCGGTTGTGAAACAACTAAGACAGAAATCCAGTTAGCAGCCCAGAATCCGCTGGGCTGGTCAGCTAATTCTGACAATCAAAGGACTAATGAAGCTGCCAGAGTCGAAAAAATGGCCCAATATCGGGAAAATTATCAGCAACAGCTGGGACAATTAATAGATTTTTACTCCCAGCAGGGCAATCATCTCAAAGCCCAATGGGCCAGCCAGGAGTTGGCGGCCTTAAAAATGGTACCCAAACGTGAATACCTGATGATTGCCGAGATTGCCGGGCCGGATTTGCGACCTTCTGATGCTATCGCAGAAGCTGATTCGATTTATAATGAAGCAGTAGTATTGTTTAATTCTGCTAAAGGCTCATTGTTCTCCGGTGACGACAAGGCCAAAATGCAGCGAGCCTGCGATTTGTTTGACCAGATCATTATTGATTATCCCCGCAGTGACAAAATTGAAGATGCCGCTTATATGATCGGTGAAATCTACAACCGCAAGGCTGACTACTATACAGCCTTGATTTATTATCAGCGGGTTTGGCAATGGAACCCCGCGACAGAGTATCCGGTTCGCTATACCGTAGCCCGGATCTATGATGATAAGCTTAATGATTCCATTAACGCCATGAAATTTTATGAACTGGCTATCGAATTGGAAAAAAGTCATACCAATAATGTTGGCTATGCCCAACGGCGTTTGAAAATGATGACTACCGGCCAGTAAAAACTGGCGACTTTAATATTGTCAAGGCACTAAGTTTGGTTCAGATAAAACCCATCGAAAGCTTCGATGGGTTCTTGTTTTATGAGATAAAATAATTTGCAGATAATAGTGATAATGTCCATATTCATGGCCATGCTGATTGGCGATGCCATCGGAGAGCTTCCCGAGAGGTTTATCGCCTTTTCCGGGGGCCAGTCCTTAGCTATTGTTGCCGGTAGCAGTATTGTTATCTGGTCATTATTTCGTCTAAGCAGTCTAACCTTGCTAAAAAAGCTTCAGGCAATGGAAGACCCGGCCAACGCAATGTTGGTTCTGCCGCGTAAGCTGGATTTTTTCAGCAATATTATCATCGTAACAGCCTATGGCATCCAATTAATATCCTTTGGCTGGGCAAAATTGATTATCTTAGACTGGCAGTTGGATCGTTTTATTTTAATTGATGAGCTGGCCCTCCTTTTGCCCTTTGTTTTGATGCTTTGCGCTAAGTGGTATTGTTTTTACCCGCTCAGTCGCTTCGTTAAGGAGCATGTCATGACGGGCCGTTTATCTTCGGGGATTTCTACCCGACCAGTTTGGACTGTTGGCCAGTATATGTCTTTCCAGATCCGCAATAATCTGATGATTATGCTGATGCCTTTACTGATGGTTATTACCATCAAAGATATTGTCGAACTAGCCATGCCCAAAGATGCCGAAGGTAATGATACAAATGCATCTCAGGTGCTCGTTTTGCTGGGTATTGGTTTGGTTTTTATCATTTCGCCGCTGGTTTTAAAGCATATATGGCGGACTCGTAGCCTCCCCGATGGCCCTTTGCGATCAATTCTAAGTGACTTTTGCGCTAAACAGAAATTGCGTTACCATGACATTCTGCTTTGGGATACCTATAGCGGTATGAGCAATGCTGCGGTGATGGGTCTGATTCCACAGGTGCGTTTTGTCCTGCTTAGCGATGCCTTAATTGAGAACATGCCCGATGAACAAATCAAAGCGGTATGCGGTCATGAAGCCGGCCATGTTAAACATCACCATATTCTGTTCCTGGTCTTATTTGTTATGGCCAGCGGAGGCTTAGCGGCGATGGGTATTGATTATCTTGACCGAGCTTTGAAATATGTTTTCGACCAGCGTGATTGGACGCCTGTTATTGTCGATTATATTATCTTCGCTGCCAGTATCGCAGCGATTGTAGGCTGGTTTGTTTTGTTTGGTTGGGTATCACGCAGGTTTGAAAGACAGGCCGATGTCTATGCTGCCGGAAGTCTTTTTATTCCTTATGAAAGACCTGACTGCCTTTCAATGCACGGGGCAGCCACTATGAGCAATGCCTTACACCGGATAGCCATTCTTAACGGAATCAGCGTACACGCAAAGAGTTGGCGTCATTCCTCTTTGGGGTCCCGCATGGAGTTTCTCCATCAGCTGGCCACCGAACCGGGGGCCATGCAGCGATATAATAAGTTTTGCCGGGCGATAAAAATTATAATTGCAGCAGTATTTGCCATCTTCATCCTGCTGGGGGGGCTGATAGCTTGAAAACCTTTTCTCCTTTTCTCAACTTATCCCTTTTAAAGCCTATGCAACCCGGGGGTCAACAATGAAAATGTTATTTCACGGTATCGACCTGGTTGAATGCAGCCGCATCGAAAAAATGTTGTCTAAACATGGTGACCATTTTACCACAAAAATCTATACCGAAGCTGAGTTGGCCTATGCCAACAAGCATCGAAACCCTGTCGAACGTTTAGCCGGCCGTTTTGCGGTCAAAGAGGCGGTTCTAAAGATGATCGGTACTGGCCTGCGCGAAAAGATTAACTGGACTGATGTCGAAACCATCAATAATGTCGATGGCCAGCCCCAAATAAACCTCTATAACCGGGCCAAAGAACTCACCGAACAACTCGGCATCGACCAGATCAGTGTCAGTATCACCCATGCAGCAGGTTTAGCCATAGCATCGGCGGTAGCACTAAGTAAATAATAATTCATTTATCACCCGCCTTCGATTACTTATGGCGGTGAACCGATTAAAAGCTTTGAATCAATATTCCCATATCATTATCGGTTAATTGACTGTTGCAAACTTGCAAGTTTTTCCAATGTTTTATCCTTTAGCTTTAGCTTCCCAGGAGTTTTTTCCCATTTATAAATACTTGTGCTGGAAACTTCAAGTTGATTGGCGAACTTAGTGACTGATAGCTTTAGTTTTTTTCTAATTCTAGCCACAGATTTACCAGTTGGACGCAGGCGGGGGAGTTTTTCCGTAACATCTGCTTTCTTTTTGGTTTTGATTGTTTTTTCTGAATTGCCAACACGCTTCTTTCTTTTGCGGGTCGGCTTGGTTTGATCAGCAAGATCAAGATCGATATCGGCACCGAAAATACCCGCCAGTTCATCATTTGCAATGGTTTTAGCAGAACCGGTCTGGGAGATTGTCATATCTAAATCACCACTAATTAATTCACTGGCATCGACTCCACGTAAAATAAATAGAAGTTCGGGTTGACTATCCAGTCGATTGCCAATACCGTAAAGTACCGCGGCAACATGCTTGCACATCGTGGCCCAATCAGGACAATTACACTTCAAATCAATTTGGCCCGGTAACGGCAGCAGTCCTTTTTTTGCATGAGTTACAATGCCCATAATTGAATCAGACAGTCTGCCCTGGAGCAATTCCAGCATCGAACCAATTTTACCGCTACATTGTTTTTTAATCGCTTGCCACACGTTCTCTTTCAATGGTTCGATAGAGATAGAAATATTATAAAGCTCTGAGCCACTGACAATGGCATTGATTTTACCAGGTAGAATCTCCAGATGGCAAACTGAACCATTGCGCACATATGTTCTGCCACGTGGCAACCGATTTTCAAAATCTGAGAATGATTCTAAATGGTCGCACCATGCCTTACCCCAAAAACTCGTAGCAATTTTTTCCCCCTCAATATCGACAGGATAGATTTCCTTGCCTTTATCGCGAAGTTTTTGCATTTTTTTTAAAGCTTTAGCTTTTCGCTCGGCCACTGAAACATATGGCCTCCAGAAATATCTTGACATATAAATTATTCTCCAATTATTGCACGATTGACATCAAGGCTTACTAATTGCATTATCTCATCATCGGGCATTTCTGTCAAATTAACTTCTTTGCCGGAAGCGAGGATTTCATCGGCCAATTGTTGTTTTTCCGAAATCATCGCATCGATTTTTTCTTCGATGGTACCTGTGGTTATAAATTTGTGAACCATAACATTTTTTTTCTGACCGATACGGAATGCCCGGTCAGTAGCTTGATTTTCTACGGCTGGATTCCACCATCGATCAAAATGAATTACATGGCAGGCCGCTGTTAAATTCAAACCTGTTCCGCCAGCCTTCAGAGATAATATGAAAAATGGCGGGCCATCATCATTTTGAAATTGTTCAACAAGTCCCTGTCGTTTTTTTACAGCGGTGCCACCATGAAGCACCACGCCTGCCCGTCCAAATATAGTTGCTAAATAATCAGCTATCGAGTCGGTGATTTCCCGGAACTGAGTAAAAATAAGCACTTTTTCCTGACGCGAAGCGATTTCCTCACAGATTTCGCCAAGGCGCAGGAACTTGCCACTATTAGCTGCGTTATAATCGCCATCACCTGTGAGTTGACTGGGATGATTACAAATCTGTTTGAGACGCATCAAAGCCTGAAGAACCGCTCCACGCCGCGCAATCCCATCAGTATTTTTAAGAGTTGTCCGTAAGGTATTAACACTCTGTTCATAAAGTTTTACCTGTTGCTTGCTTAACTTGCAATAACATGGTGTTTCAATTTTGTCAGGAAGATCACTAATGATTTTTTTATCTGTCTTGAGCCGGCGTAAAATATATGGCCGAACTAATTGTTGCAAGGGTGCAAACTGATTTTGTTCACGAGCTTGCAAATCTTTTATGAATTTCTTAAAAACACTGGCCGAGCCCAGCAACCCCGGATTCAAGAAATCAAATAGGGACCATAAATCACCAAGACGATTTTCCACCGGCGTTCCGGTAAGGGCAATACGCGAGCGGGCGGAAAGTTTTTTGACAGCTTTGCTCTGACGGGTTGAGGGGTTTTTTATCGCCTGTGCTTCATCCAGGATTATCAGATGCCAATCAATATCACCCAGCCATTTTTGTCGGGTCAACATGGAATATGATGTGACAAGCAAATCAGTTTGGGCAAGAGCTTTATCTGGATTTTTCCCAATTTTTTCGATCTGCTTAGACTCTGTTTCTGCCGGATGCAGGAAAGTAAGATTCAAAGATGGCGCAAAACGGTCCGCTTCCCTGCGCCAATTACTCAAAAGTGAAGCAGGGACAACCAGCAATGACGGCTTCTTATTTTTCCCATTCTTTTGTCGATTAGCTAATAGCAGTGCCAGCACCTGAATGGTTTTACCCAACCCCATATCGTCAGCAAGACACGCCCCCAGCCCAAGTTCACTCAGGAAATTCAGCCAGGCTAGCCCCTGTTGCTGATAGGGGCGTAATTGTGTTTTTAATTGGCTGGAAATTTTTACCGATTCAAGATTGGCCGGCTCCCGTAAACCTGAAAGAATTTCCCGCAAAGCACCACCAGCAGAAATGTCAACCCATTGCCTTTCCTGATCGCTCTGGGGTTCTGTAGCTAAATCGGCAGATGCCCCGGCTAACAGCCTCATACCTTCGATAAATGATATTTCGCCATTGTTAGCTTGTTTTTCCAATTTTTGCCAATGGTCTATTGCTTCCTGCAATTTCTCATGGTTAACTTCAATCCATTGGCCTTTAACTAAAACCAGACCATCGCCACCTGCAAGAATCTCTCTAATTTCAGCTGTGGAAAGTTTTTGGCCTTCAAGGGCAATGTCAACATTAAAGGCAAGTAATGCGTCAACCCCAAATTTAGATTTACGATTTTGGTCGATTGTTACTGAAACCTGTGGGCGAGACCGTTTTTTCCACCAGTTGGGTATTCGAACAGTCAGACCACAATCTTCCAGGCCTGACACCGTTTGCAAAAATTGATGGGCTGAATCTGCTGTCCATGCCAATGGCTGATAAATTCCGCCGGAATCAACCAGATTGCCTACCCAATTTATCTTTTTTGAAGCTTGATCTACAGGTCCAAGCAGTTTAATCAGAGCAGAACGATTTTTTGTCCCGGCATATTGTTCCATTGCTTTGCGAAGAGGTAAATGCTTGACTCGCCCATCGAGACCGAATCCAGTGGAATAGGTAGCTAAAAACGCAAATGGATATACTTCATTGGTTTTATTTTCAGCTAAATGGAAACATACTCTACCTACCTGATGCCATTTCGGCGTTTGCGTTTGCAAAAAATTTGCTAACCCTCCAGCCTGATTAATAGCCTGATTAACCCAATCGCTCAGACTCATCCATATTTGTTGCAAAACCGTTATGGAAAGATATTCACCGCCATCCATGGGCGGCGCTGACAATAGTAATGTCGAAAGGTCAGAAACTGAAGGCTCGTTGACAATGATATTGTCTGATGATTCGGGAATATGGCACAATCTGGTCAGATATTGCTCAGCAAAGGCTTGCCAGTATCTTAGTGTCAATGAATTTGTGGTTCTGTATTTGTCAGCGGCAAGTTTTAATAGCCCATGAGCCCAATTCTGCTCAAATATTTTCTGTAGTGCCTCTAGTTCCGAGGGATTGTCGGGGTTTTCCTGCCAGCGTAGCTGTCCCGTAGGCGTCAGTCTTATTTCGCTCATTGCTACTGTTTCTTTCTTAGAAAATATTCCATGAATATCATTAAAATCCTGGCAGTTGGTATTTTCCCCAGATTTACTTACCAATTGATATACATTATCGAGCCACCAATCGAGAAAATATCATCTGCTCAAACAATTTGCAAGTCAAAAATTATAGGGTGAGCGAGTTAATCTGGTGGCGAACCCAAAATTTGTCCTATTAGCATAAGACCCATAAGCTTCCTGGCTTATGACCACTGCACTAGGTCGCTATAATATTACGATAAACTAAACTTGAAACAGGGTTGTTGACGGGTTTGGGATGTTTGGGTATAATTGATGACTGAGTTAGCGATTATCAGGACTTTTTTAGATGAAAAGGCCATCAATGCCATAGTAAAGGAGTATTTATGGAGCTTCAACGCACTCTCATTCTTGTCAAACCCGATGCTGTCCAGAGGCAGATTATTGGTCGAATTATCTCGCGATTTGAGGAAAAAGGGCTCAAAATTATTGCCGCCAAATTTATGCAAATTTCACCGGAGTTGGCTGCTAAGCATTATGCCGCCCATCAGGGAAAATACTTTTATCAGGGACTGGTTGATTTTATGACTTCTGGGCCGGTTGTCGCTATGGTTTTGCAGGCTCCGCGGGTTATTGAGATGACTCGAAAAATAATGGGGGCTACTTTTGGCTGTGATGCCGAAGGCGGAACCATCCGTGGCGATTATAGTGCTTCAAGGGGGTTAAATATTGTCCATGGCTCAGATTCGCCTGAAGCTGCCGAAATCGAAATCAATAACTTTTTCGACCCATCGGAAATCCTTGATTATGATTTGACTATTAATCAGTGGATTGAAGGGAAGGATTAAGAGGGATTAGTATCATGCAAATAAAAACAATTGAATCTTTGCCACAGCAAAAAGTTGAAATGGAAGGGGCCAATGGCTGTTGTGTTCGGGTGCTTTTTGGTCCTAAGGATAACGCACCTACTTTTGCCATGCGGCAATTTGAAATCGCCCCCGGTGGCAATACTCCCTTGCATACCCATGATTTTGAGCATCAGGTTGTAGTTCTGAAAGGGACGATTATTGTCGAATCCAAAGATGGCCCAACAGAAACCAAACCGGGTGATGTGATAATGGCTATGCCCAATGAATTACATCAGTTCAAGAATCCATCTGAAACTGAATCCGCTTCAATGTTATGCTTTGTGCCAATAGAGTATCAGCCATAGATTTATACTCAGAATGATTGCAGAGCTAACGTATGGAATTTAATTGTGTCATTCCCGCGAAGGTGTCGAATCCAGTTTTCGAGTCAAAATCATGGTTTACATTTCCTGGATCCCCGCCTGCGAGGTTGTGTCGCAATACCGCCAACAAAACAAGCGGCTAGCGGTAGCGACTCACTAACCCCAATCGAGACAAGGCATGCCTTGTCTCTACACCTGTCCCACCCATCCATTCGGCCTGCAGGGCCAGTATAACATAGCCCAGGGCAACGCCCTGGGTTAAAACCCACGCCACTCTTTTCAGGCCTGTAAGGCCGACATAATTCCATAGGATTGATTATATTGCCCTTTCAAAAAACCATAGCGGCATAACCAACAGAATCGTTTGAGCTTTGCCCGAATTTTTCCTGCATAATATCATTACTGTTGGTATGGGCCAAAAGTATCCCTTGTTGGCTGCCAAGCTGTTTGGCTGCTTCGATCACGCAGGCAGTAGCGGCTGCACCACAGCTGTGATGAGAAATTTCCGAAGTCGAAATCAATTCTGCTGGTCGCATTTTTGTCGCCAATTCGATAAAGCATTGGTCATTTACTTCGGTTGCCCATCTGATTCCTTCGATTCCGGTGCCATGGGGGGTGTAGCCATACTGCGGACCATAATGGGTAAGGTCAGTTGAGGCAATGCATACAACGTTTTTTTCCGTTTTTTTGATTATATTTGCTATTATTTCGCCCAGCATGAAAATATCATGCTCAACAGGAACTATAATTGGCACGATTTTAGCATTTGGGAATAAGTATTGTATAATAGGGATCTGAACTTCAATGGAATGTTCGTACTGGTGAGCTTGTTTGTGGGGCATCAATAAATTATCATTGGCGTTTTCGATGATTTCGGCTGCCAATTCAGTATCCACTTCTATATTACCGAGGGGACTTTGCCAATAGCCTTCGTCATAAATCAGGGCAATATCAGTTCTTACTGTGTGATTAGCGCCAAAGATTATGAAAGTATCGACATGGGAATTTTGGTTTTTGACAGTTTTAAACACCATAGCCGCCAAATCACCAGAAAAGACCCAGCCGGCATGGGGGACTATGCCAGCTACAATTTTTTCAGGAAGGTCGCCCTGGATATCTGACGGGATATCGATTTTGCAAAGATTTTTTACATCCTGCAAGCATTTGTCGTGATTTTGCTCATAAAAACGACCCGCAACTGCTGGTTTTCTTAATTCCATAACTGTTTTTCCTGTTTAATAAGTTGACAAAAATGGGTAAATCGTATATTCTTACGGGTCTGTGTGTCGATATTGGTCATTAACATTTACTCTATAGTTTAGCATGGGTATGGCCTCTGGGCAATGTTATTGAAAAAATAATGCAATTTTTGCTACCGATGGAAGTTGCAGGATAATACTTGACAATCAAGTAATAATTTATAAACAGGAATTGAAATATGATTAAAGCAAGTGATATGAAAAAAGGCATGGTTATCAACGTCGATGGTAAGCCCTGCCAGGTATTGGACTATCAACATGTCAAACTTGGCAAAGGTGGTGCAATCTACCAGACCAAGTTCAGAAATATGATTGATGGCGGTACCGTAAATAAACGTATTCGCAGTGAAGAAACCCTGGACCAGATGTTCCTTGACCGTCAAAAATATGAATATCTCTATAGTGATGGTAGAACCCACATCTTTATGCATCAGGAAACATTTGACCAGATTGAGCTGGGTGATGATGTTTTTGTTGATGGGACTAAATATTGCAAACCTAATACCGAAGTGGAAATCCAGTTTTTAGATGGCAAGCCATTGGGTGTGTCATTACCGAATTCTGTTGATCTGGAAGTTACCGATACTCCACCAACTATCAAAGGCGCTACTGCTACCAATCAGTATAAAAAAGCTATTATGGAAACCGGTTTGGAAATAACTGTACCTCCATTCATTGAAAATGGTGAAATGCTTCGCATTGATACTCGTACAGGTGAATATCTCGAACGAGTTAAAAAATAAATCAGTTAAACTGTTGAAAGCTGAGATAATGAAAATTATGCTCAGCTTTTTTTATGCGCAGAATATTAGAGATAAAAAAAGCCCATGACTATTGCCATGAGCTTTGATTTTGCGAGTATTGATTGATCAGTCAAGGACAGCGTCTTTATCGCATCCTTTTGTTATCAAAGAGACAACGATCAAAGCGATAAAGCTCAGTGGGATTGAGACGATACCGGGATTGTCCAATGGGATTGGAGCCGTTGAGGTCAGGCCATATTTAGCCCACATTGTCGGCGATAGCAAAATGATAGTCAAAGCTGAAATCATGCCGACAAGAACAGAAGCGACAATCCCCTTAGAGGTGGTCTTCTTCCAGAACAGTAACATGATGATCGCAGGTAAGTTAGCTGATGCAGCAACGGCAAAAGCCCATCCTACCAAAAACGATACATTCATACCCTTAAAGAGGATGCCCAGCACGATGGCGACAGCACCAACGCAAAGTGCGGCGATTTTTCCAGCAAAGACTTTCTGTTTGTCAGTCATTTTTAATCTGAGGAAACGATCCATTACATCATGAGCAATAGCACCAGAAGATGCAACAATCAGGCCAGATACAGTGCCAAGCACCGTAGCAAAGGCAATAGCTGAAATGATCGCAAACAGGAACATGCCAAATGACTTAGCCAGCAATGGAGCCGACATATTGCCATCTTCCAGATTGATAACTCCCGAAGCCATCGCACCTAATCCCATAAACAGGGTTAGAATGTAGAACAGGCCAATAGAGCCAATAGCCACAATTGTAGATTTACGGGCACAAGCCGGAGTCGGCACAGTATAATATCTAATCAGGATATGAGGCAGGGCAGCAGTGCCACAAAATAGTGCCAGCATCAGCGAGATGAAGTTGAGCTTGTCCATTTTAGAGCCTTCAACTTTAAATTTTTGACCTGGACGCATGATTTTATTGCCTGCGGTATAAACAGGATGGTATGCGATTACGGCATCACCATTGCTATCAGTGAATTTTTTTCCAGCGGACCATCGTTTAACTATGGTATCTTTGTCGGCAAATAAAGCCAGCATTTTGATAGGGCCAAAACTGCCAGTTTTGTATTGTCCGCCTTCACCAGCAATGGTTTCGAGATTGCCAACAGGTCTAAGTGCGAATTCCTGATCCATAGCTTTAAATTCATCTGCGGTCATGCCATTGATAATTTCTATGCCAGCGGCAGTGGTAGTTTTCCATTGAATTTCGTCAAGAATCAAGCCGTCTTCTGTTTGGCGTTTAGACCACCATGAATCTTTTTCATCTTTTCGAAGTTTGACAAAATCGGTTGTTTTACCTTTTGCTTCAGCTACTTCAGTTGAAATATAGGTATATGATGGATCATCAAGTTTAATAGTATCACCATCAACTGTGGCTTTGATGGCTGCATATTTATAGAAAGGTACCGCTCCACCTTGATCCGGTTCAGTAGTAAAGCCGCGAACGCACATGACAATAACTAATATGATAGAGCAAACAATCAACAATGCACCTTTAAGGAACTGTACATAAGTTGTTGAAGTCATACCAGCGGTAGCTACGATGGTGATAACGATAACACCAACCATGATAACACCAGCCCAGTGAGGCATCCCCAGCAACGGCGTAACCAGAGTTCCGGCACCAACCATCTGAGGTATCAGATAAAAGATAGAGACAACCAGGGTGCTGATAGCAGCGACCAACTGAATGCCTTTTGAGTTAAAAGTAGAATCCAGAGCATCGGTGAAAGTGTATTTGCCCAGGCGTTTCATAGGTTCAGCGACAACGAACAGGGCGACAATCCAACCGGCAAGATAACCAATAGAATACAGGAAGCCATCATAACCCATAGTTGCGATCATGCCACAAATGCCTAGAAATGAAGCAGCAGATAGATAGTCACCAGCAAAGCTGATGCCATTGACGGCCCAGTGAATGGTGCCGCCGGCAGCGAAATAACCACTGGCGGATTTGGCTTTACGGGCAAAGTGGAAACTGAGACCCAGAACCAGACCTACAAACATAAGGAAGATGACAATCGCCATCGCTTTGCTTTCGCTGGCGGCCAGAACGGTACAAGAGGTTTGCAAATTAGCTAATGCCGAAATCATTTAGTCACCTCCTGGTCTTTAGTGGCGAGTTCTTTTTCTTTAGCGGTACACATGGAATTGAAAATCATAGCAAGGATCATAGCAAAGATGATCAGGCCAAAACCATAGACAACCGCCATGTTCAGACCGCAGCAGATGATGTTTTCCATAAGGGTGGGTTTGATGACATTGATAGCAACAAAACCTACATAAACAATACAATAAAGAATAAACATTTGTACACCCAGTCGCGTTTTATACGCGGAAGCTGGATCTGGTTTGGCCTGTTGTGCCGGTTCGTGTAACATAAAAAAGACCTCCTAAAGTCTCAAAAGAATTAAATAGTGCAAAACAAGAGGATTATCGTAACTATAATGTAAATAGATAGCAAGAAATTTTGTCATAAAAAACTTCTGGATGCTCAATTGCATGACTTAAGTGCAGTGTTTACAATCTTTTATATGAAGTAGGGCGAATGTTTTATTAGGGAGTTTGATTATGAATTGGTTTTGAATATAGGTTAGAGTTTACAAAATATCTCATGCCATAATGTAAAATAAAACTTATAAAAATTAATAAACATTTATATTTAATTTCTAAAACATTTGTAATTTGCAAAAAATCAAGTATTTTAAATTTAATATTTACAGCGATGATCTACTTAGGATATTTATCTGTCTACTGTAGCCGCATAATTTATCAGTTTTGTGTTACTTAATATGCACTATTGAGCTTTTAATAGCTATTTTATACTTAAGTTGTTTTTTTACGATTAATCAATATAAGATTATATTATGGTTCAATATATACAAAAGAACGTCAAAAATTTATTCCATTAGTTGACAATCACGATGAGATGCCCTTAAATAATTACTTAGGCAGTGTCGTTGAGGAAACAACATGGCTGGATTCGGTAGTTATGGCTATGCCAGATTTCCCTGATATTAATAATGATTGTTTTGTAAATTTGGAAGATTTTGCGATATTAGCAAGTCAATGGCAGGATAATCCAGGTATCCCTTCAGCTGATTTATACCCCGATGGGATCATAGATTTAAAAGATTTGAACGTGCTAATAGAATATTGGTTTCAAAGAGTTCCCGGTTGTTTGCAGTAGATAAGTTCTGCTGATTACACTCCCCGCTTTGCTGTTGGCGGGGAGATAGACTATTAACTATTCAGGTTTCGGTTTGGGTTTGCGACGAGGTCTTGGCTTGGGCTTTGATGGCGGATTTACGTTGGATTCGCCTTGAGGCTGAGATGTTTTTTTCTTTTTGGCAGGGCGATTTTCGCTATTGCCGGATGATTGCCTGATATTTGGACCCTTCGAGCCTGATCTTCCACCTTTTCGATATTTGCCATAGCTACCAGTTTTGCCACTTGAATGCGACACATTATCCAAATCAATATCGTTACGCCACCAATTTGGCACGATATTGGCAACACGGATAAGGCGTTTGAGTTTGGATAGTTCAGATTTATTTATAAAGGTAATTGCCTGACCCTCCCGGCCCATACGTGCGGTACGACCGGTGCGATGAGTGTAATTTTCCTGATTTTTAGGCAGTTCATAATTTATAACATGGGAAACATGGCTGAAATCCAAACCCCGGCCTGCGACATCGGTAGCTACAATGAAACGAATATCTTTTTTGCGGAATCGATTAAATAGCGAAGTTCGGCGGGATTGTTCCATACCGCCATGGATTATATCTACTGATTTGAAAATGTCTTTTAGATACTTATACAGCCGTTCGCTACCTGTACGGGAATTACTGAAAATAATCGCCTGGGCAGGCTTTTCCTCTTTTAAATATTTGACCAGTGTATCAAAATGTGTATCGCGTGATACTGTTTCAAAATAATGGGTCAGGTTCTGTGGGGCGATCTGCTTAGTATTAAGCTCGACCATCAGCGGGTCTTTAAGATGACGCTCTGCTAATATTTTTATATCTTTGGGCATTGTCGCTGAGAACATCAAAGTTTGATGTTCGTGGACCAGGCAGGATGCGATAAAATTAACATCGTCGATGAAACCCATATTCAGCATTTCATCGGCTTCATCAAGCACAAACATGCTGACATTGCCAAGGCTTAATGATGAGTTATAAAGCAGGTCGATCAGACGGCCTGGGGTTGCGACAAGGATTTGTACGCCATCATGGAGTTTGCTAAGCTGGATAGCCATCGAAAAGCCGCCATAGACCGCAAAAGCTTTAACATCGGTTCTTTCTCCCAGAGCGGTGATTGCCTGGACATATTGCAAGGCCAGTTCGCGGGTAGGAACAAGGATTAAACCCTGTACTTCTTTATTAGTGTGATCGACCATCGAGATCATGGGGATGCCGCAGGCGGCGGTTTTGCCAGAGCCAGTTTCGGCCCGTGCAATAATGTCGCGTCCTGCCATAATGGGTTCAAATGTGTCGGCTTGAATTGGTGTCATTTCTACAAAACCCATTTCTGCAAGGCTTTGTAATAATTTAGCGTCGAGCTTTAGCTCAGAGAATTTTTTCATATATTTTTACTGAATCCGTAAGGGACCGGACAATATCTTCCTGGTATGAGAATAAAAGCCTTATAGGTGTTGGCCGATGTAAAGCACTGTTAATTAAGTGCTTATAGGTCGCTAGTTATCCCTGAGACTTTCTTGGTAATATAGACTGATCTACAATAGTCAGCTGTTTATGCCCATTATAGTGATAATAATGCGAAAAGGCAAGATAAGTATTGTCTCTGGCAAAAAAACAGCGGGAAGCGGCAACGCCCCGCTAACAACCACCCGTTAATCTATTTCATCCTAAATTCCGCAATAGAAGAACACGACCTCGCATAAGTGCTTGTTTAGTAAAGTTTTATCATTTTCACTTGCATCACCTAATAGGTGAATTTCAACTGCGGAGCAGTTAAAACGAAATATTGATATAAACTATTGCAATATAAATATTTGCATTAATATTTGTACGATATTCCTGAAATTTAACTGCGGAATTTAGGTTCATCACTACCCCAACAATCACGATTTCTACCCCCTGTAGAGACAAGGCATGCCTTGCCTCATAGTCCCCCCATCCCGCTAAACGCCACAATCTATTTGGCCTGTAAGGACATCGGATTGATATTACCAAGTGATGCCAGAAAATATTCTCGCATATCCGGGCTCTATTACTTTTCCAATTATTGTTGACCACAGACTTCAAAAGTTGTATAAACCCTGATTCTAAAATTACTCCAGATAATCGAGAATAAATGAAAGCTCCCAGTAAAACGATACAATATTACCAGCTTGCCATAGTTACTGCGGTCCATTTTGTCGCCGACATGTTCGCTGGTATGTTGCCTGTGCTCATGCCTGCCATCCGCGACCATTTTCAACTCGAAAATATCCGCAGTGGTGTGCTCTTAGTGGGGATTTCTCACCTGGTTATGAATATTTCGCAAATGTGCGTAGGCCATCTTAGGCCCGATAAGAAAAAGCCTTTTATGATTTTCATTGGTTTAGGCATGGTTTCAGTTTTTACCCTTATAGGTTTTCTACCCAGTGCCGGACCTGGAATGGCTTGGTTGCTTGTTGTTCTGATTGCTTCGATGGTTGGAACCGGCATTACCCACCCCGAATCCATGCGTGGCCTTCATTTACTCAAAAGAACTAATGCCTCGGTAGGTTCGGCCTTATTTATGACCGGAGGCCATCTGGGCTATGGCTTTGGTGCCTGGCTTTCAACTATTGTCGTGGCAAGTTGTGGCCTCAAAGGGCTGGTATGGTTCCTGCCCATTATTATTTTAACTATTTATGCAGTAATTTATTTCAGGCTTAGATTAGCTACTGATAAAACCAAACACGTCAAAGCTTTCAGCGCTGATATGCGGTCCAATTCTATGCCCTTTTGGCCCATGTGGCTGATGCTTTTGCCTTTCTGTATTGGGTATGCCATTTTTGCAAATGTTTTCCCGGAATTCTATAAAATAACTTTTGCTGAAGGGGAATCATTAAAATTGGGCGGACAGGCGGCTATGGCTCTTACTATTGGTGGAGTTGTTGGTGGTATATGGTGGTCTCACTGGGCACAAGGTAGGGATGTAGTCAAAGTCAGTGTAATGATGATGGCTCTGGGTGTTCCATTTATGGCTTATTATATCTTCCATATGGATCAAAAATGGACTGTATGGTTGCTTATTCCAGGTTTTTTCTTCATTAATGCCGCTTTTCCACTGATGGCTACTGCCGCTCGTTTCGCTAAAGGTTTGACTCTGGGGGCAAGAATGGCTATAGTATCGGGAGGCTCCTGGACTATCGCTCTTAGCTGTTATTTGGCTCTGTACCCGATTATTAACTCGGGAAATCTCCATAGAATTTGCAAACTTTCATTATTAGGATATGCCGGATCTATTTCAATTGGTCTATATTGTATTTATCGGCAACACAAAATTAATTTACAACAGGAACAAATTAATGGCTAAAGAATATTCAAGCTTTCAGCAAAAAGCTATCAAAAACTATTATGATAATATGAGTTCCATAAAACTGCAAACCTTGCAAGAACTTATTACTGAGCTTTATCTGAATATGAATACCCCAAAAGAAGAGAAACTCTGGGAGCGGGTAGAAAAAGCAATGCTTAAACTTAAGGTACCAAAGGACTTAGCTGAACATATTATGCAAAAGAGAAGCATAGAAGTTCTGGCTAAACATGTTCAGGATTGGTTGGCAAAAGCCAGATAGCCATTGAATATTTCACATATCAGTTGCCCATATATCAAATCATTTCGGGCACCAAAAGACGCGGTTTTACACTTTTGGACCATTTTTTTGCAAAATATAGCACAAAAATGCACAAAAAACCTACTTTTGCGCTGCGGATTTTCTCCGATTTTGCTTAATTGACTTATTATTTTTTGCGATAATATTAATAGGTAATCTGGTCTGGACATCTATTACGGGCGGCCCTTTTGGGGTTTTGATCTTACAAAATAATATTACTTTTAAATTATTTTTTGTCCAAATCTGCGGTATGCGCCTAATGTAATAATATAGCAAATGTTATGCATCATAAAAAATCGGATAAAGCTAAATGACTCAGGAATCTGGACAAAACGATGATTTTCTCCGGCTGTTTATGGCCAATCAGCGAAAAATATACTCTTTTATTTTGATGCTGGTCCCTAATCGCAATGATGCAGATGATATCATGCAGGAAACATTATCTGTAATGTGGCGCAAATTTAGCGATTATCGGCCTGATAGCAGCTTTTCTTCCTGGGGGATACGCATTGCCCAATATATAGTGATGGCCTTTAGAGATAAGCATATCCGTAGTCGCCTGATTTTTAGTGAAGATGTCGCCGACAAAATTGTCGACAAATCTGAATTATTATCCAATGAGCTTGATTGTCAGATCGAAATGCTTCAGGATTGCCTTAAACGCTTACCGGCTAAGCAAAGCGATGTAATAAATATGAGATATGAAGAAGGGCTTACCTGTAAAAATATCTCTGAAAAATTGGGATTGACAGTGTTTGGCGTGTACAAAGCATTGTCACGTATTCATAATGCCTTATTGAATTGTGTTCAAAAGCGAATGGGTTCTGGGGAGATTGGATAGTGGAAAATAAAATTAAACAACTTAGTGAGCTATTAATCCAACAAAGCGATGGTCAATTGACACCAGAACAATTTCAGGACCTTAATGAGCTATTAAGGTCTGATGATGAAATGGTGGAATATTATGTTCGTTTTATGAATCTGGTAGGCGGGATAAGTCAGCCGGGTGCTTTAATGGTACATGAATCAAGCGATAATTGTTTAGCAGAGATAGTCGAGCAGGATGTTCTAATTTTAGAGAAACAGGCAGCAAAGGATTTGCCGCAGCCAATTTTAAGACGTGATACTTCAGTCAGCTCACGAAAAGCAATATCGTTACGTGCCATCTGGCAGACATTCGGAGCGATTGCGGCATTGGTAACAGTGGCATTTTTGTTGAATATTTTACAGGATTATGTAGACAAAAAACGACCTATTACGCATATTGTCAGGGAAAAAGTCGCAATTGGTGTTCTTGCGGACCTGGATAATGTGGTTTTTTCAGAAGACAGCCAAAGTCCCAAAATAGGTGATATTATTACTGAAGGCGATTTTTCAATTAAGGAAGGTATTGCCAAAGTTGTATTTAATAATGGCGCTGAATTACTGATTGAGGCTCCGTCTCGGATGTTATTTGAGACCAGCAAAGAGGTTTTTTTGTTTAATGGAAAAGTTGTAGCTAATGTTCCGCCTCAGGCGACAGGTTTCACTATTGATACGCCCAATTCTTCGGTGGTTGACATCGGTACAAAATTTGGAATAAGTGTTGACCCAATCCGAAGTGAAGTGCAGGTTTTCAAAGGTGAAGTAATTGTATATGCAGGCAGCAAAGGGACAGCTACACGCAAACGTCGATCAGTGAAACAGGGCAATGCATTTGATATTAATTCCAAGTCATTAAGTATGAAAAAAGTCGCATATTCACCGTTGGGGTATATGCGTAAAATGCCAAACAGGTATGAAATGGCGGTTGTTAGTTCAAAGCCAGCGGGATATTGGGATTACGATCAGCAGATATTAAATGTTATGGCACCGAAGAGGGTTTCAGGTCAGATTCAGGGGGATTTACAGTTTGCAGAAGGGCCATTAGGCCAGGAATTACAGTTTAATGGTGCAGGCCAAAGGGTATTTTTACCTGCCGGTTCAGCCAGATCTGTAAAAGAAAAGCCTGATTATAGCTATGCATTCTGGGTTAAGTTCAATAAAACCGGACCGCAATGTTTAATGTTTTCCAAGGTAAAACAGGATAACGGTTTTTATTATCGTTGCGTCCAGCTTACTGCTGATGGCCATATAGAGAAAAGATTCATTAATGTTGGGGGCGGAAGTGGTGTGATTTTGAGAAGTGCTCAAAACCTGGTCGATAACAAATGGTATTTTGTTGTTGTTACTGCGGCCGATGGCGGTAGTCATAAAATATATACTAATGGCGTGCAAGGCACTGAGTTGAAAAATTCGTCATGTAAAGGTTATGATGAGGAATTCTATCTGGGTGGGGTATCTCCTCAGGCAGAGAATATTGTTATGAATGATTTTTCTGGCAAGATGGCTAATTTTAGTCGTTATGACCGGGCTTTAACAAATCAGGAAATTAATTATCTGTACCAGATTGGCCTTAAAGTAATGGGCACAAAATAAAATTTGAAATAAAAATAGGGTTTACATTTTTTTACAAGGAATATTAAAAAATGTAGTTTTTGGGTTTATGTTTTACACTTTTTAAAAGGAGATTCTTATGAGATTAAGAAAAATGTTAAGCATGCTGCTTATAGCTTTTGTTTGTAGCAGTGTTGTTTCTGCTGAGCTGGTGATGCAGGCGACATTTGATGAAGTTGACGGTAAGACCACGGTGGGACAGTATACAATGCTGTTCAATGACAATGCTGCTGTGACAACTGGCGGTGGTGGTAGATTTGGCGAAGCTTTGACTCTGGATGGTGCTGGTGATCGTGTTACTATTGAAGGATATAAAGCTATCGGCGGTAATAATCCCAGGACAGTATGTATGTGGGTTAAGATGGCTACAACACAGGTAACTGGGTTGCCGGCATTAATAGCTTGGGGTTCAGGCGCAAATGGTGAGCGATTTGAGATTCGTCCTGAAACATCAGGGAATATCGGTGCTGTCAGAGTAGAAATTCAATCTGGTTCCTCAACAGGTACGATTAAATTCAATGATGACACCTGGCATCATATAGCGGTTTCATTTCCGGGTGGGACATGCGGTGATGCAACAATGTATGTTGATGGCGTAGCGGATACCAATTCAGCTCATACAAGACAACTTGCAACTGGTAGTACAAATGATGTTTGTATAGGTAACAGCTTTCATGGTGGTTTCTATCGTGATTTCACTGGTATGATTGATGATGTTCGCATTTATGATGAGGCATTAGACCAGGGGGGTGTTGTAGCGGCGATGGCAGCAGGTGATCTTACTAATATTGTTTCTCCTGAAAATGGAGCTACTCGCTTACCGGTAGATACTGATTTGAACTGGGCAGAACCAGATAATTATACACCAGCAGAATACAAACTTTATGTAAGTGCTGATGATCCTAACTTCCTGGAAAATAATCTTGTAGATGGAGTTACTGTTGCTGGTGGGACTACTGGTTTTTATGATCTTCCAACATTAGATAATGGTAAAGAATATTTTTGGCGGGTTGATTCGAAAAAAGTGACTGAATGGAAAGAAGGTATTGTCTGGAAATTTTCAACTATACCGGCTGTTCCAGTGATTGATGCCGGGCCAACAACACAATTAGTTGATCCTGGTGCAGATGCTACTTTTTCTTTAACAGGCTTGAATATTGTTAATTATAAATGGTATCAAGTTGGCGTCGCTGAACCAGTAAGTACTGATCCTGCTTATGTTATTCCACAGGTAGCTTTTGAAGATGAAGCTGAGATTTACTGTGTTGTTGATAATGATGATGGAGCAGAGCTTGAATCAGACCATGTAAACCTGTATGTTAAACGTGTTGTTGGGCATTGGGGTTTTGAAACTGGTATCGATGGCTTAGGTGATGATGGGGCGGTATGGACTGGCGAAATTGTTGACCCAAATGAACTGGATGAAATTACTCCCGTTATTGAAACAGTTGCAGGTGGTGTATATGGCAATGCTTTGAGTATGGACAGTCAAGGCCATATCATGGTTTTAGATAGTGTCGATGCATTCAATTTCTATCCACATGGCTTAACCGTTAATGCCTGGGTGAAATCTAATGCAATTACTGATTATAGATCAATTGTCAGCAAGCATACAGTTGATAATATTGGCTGGGTAATGAATCGTATCTCGGGTTATTGCGGATTTACTCTCAGAGGTGCTAATACTGTTAACACAACCGGAGCAATAACTGGCGGGATGAATACCGAAGAAAACCCATGGCATATGATTACCATGCAGCATGACGCAGTTAATCAGAAAACCCTGGTTTATATTGATGGGCTGCTTAGAAATGAAGCAGTTCAAACAAATACAATTCTTACAAATACCAATCCTTTGAGAATTGGAGCTAATCGTGATGGTGAGTTATTGTTTAATGGCTTGATTGATGAACTATCGATCTGGAATTATGCTATTGATGCCAACACGATTGCACAGCTTTATGCTGATGGCTCTGGCAATACAATTTGTACTGGTCCGGTTGAATTTGATTTTACTGGTCCTGAAGGTGAGCCTGACTGTATTGTCAACTTATATGATTTTGCAGCGTTTCAGGCACAGTGGATGGTGGATCATATTGTTTCACCTGAACTTAGATAGTTGGTATTTGGAATAGAATAATAAAATCCTAAACAAGGAGTATATAGATGTATTTGAAAAAATTATTTAATGTATTGGTTCTAGCAATGGCAATGGCAACGCTGGCTTCAGCTGAACTTGTTATGCATGCTACTTTTGATGAAGTTGATGGCAAAACCGCAGTTGGTGGCTATGATATCCAATTAGTCGGCGGGACAGCAGTAACAACAGGTGCTGGCGGTATTATTGGTGAAGCATTGCAGTTAGATGGCGTAATAGGCAGTTTCGCTCAGATTATGACTTATAAAGGTGTTTTGGGTAATAATGCCCGCACTACCTGTCTTTGGGTTAAAACCGCGGTTAATCAATCTGCCGGGACATTTTTCTTAGGCTGGGGTGATGGCGGCAATGGTTCTTTGATTCGATACGATGTTGGATTGCAAGGCGGAACTACTGACATGATGCGAGTTGAATACAATAGTGGTTTTGGCAATAGCTCAACCGGGACGACCATTACCGACGATGTATGGCATCATATTGCAGTTGTGCATGATGGTGTTGATACCACTACTTATTATCTGGATGGCGTAGCTTATGGTACATCTACAAAAACTTTGAACACTACGGGAACAAGTGATCTTTGCATTGGTACTGGTATTCGTCAGGCATATGTAGGTAATACTACCGCACGCTGGACAGAAGGTTTAATTGATGATGTTCGTATTTATGATACTGGTTTAACCGCAGTGGAAATCGTCGAAGTGATGAATGCTGGTGATGCAGCTGGGGTTATTGCTCCTGCTAACGGCGCAGAGCGGATTGCTGTTGATACCGATTTGCAATGGGCGGGACCTTCTAATTATGTTGCTGATGAGTATAAATTATATTTTTATGAAGGCGATCCAAATTCGGGAACATTGTTGATCAATGGAGCAAGTGTAGCTGCCGCTACTGAGGTCACTTATGACCTTGGTCTAAGTTTAGGTGGTGATCTAAAAAATTCTCAGCTTTATAGCTGGAGAGTTGAAAGTAAAGAAGGGACCACCTGGCATACTGGTGCTGAATGGTCATTTACAACAATCGCGGCGGTACCAATTATTGATGTTCAGCCAACAACTGCTATGGCTGCAATTGGTCAGGAAGCTACTTTTGGAGTTGAAGGTTTGAATATTGTTGGGTATAGCTGGCGTAAGATGGCTGGTGAAGCAGTAGATACAGATAATGACCCTGAGGTGTCAACTGATGCGGTATTGTCTATTGTTGTGGCTGACCTGGCTGATGATGGTAAATATTATTGTGTAGTTGATAATGGTATGGGCGATACTCTTGCTTCTGATGCAGCTCAACTGTATGTTGCCCGCAGAGTTATTCATTGTGATTTTGAGACCGGCTTTGATGGTGTTGATGACAATGGAGATACCTGGACAGTTGAATTGGTTGATCCAAATGAGCTGGATGATTTTAGTGTTATCGCTGGCGTTACCGACGGTGCTGTTGGTAACTGTGCTGAACTTGAAGGGGCAAGCTATCTTCAAGTTGTAAACAGTGAAGAATATTTCAATTTCTATCCATTAGGAATGACAGCTAATATCTGGATTAAGAGCACTGTGGTTAATGATGCCTGGAATTCACTTTTAAGTAAACATATTAACAATAATGGCTGGGTTGTGAACCGCGTTAATGCTTATGTTAACTTTACATTCCGCGGAGCAAGTGCATATTCGATGGACGCTTATGTTGACAGTGAAGATGGTTTTAATGATGGTATCTGGCATATGGTTACAATTCAGCATGATGCTGTTAATCAAACCAGCTCAATTTTTGTTGATGGTATTGTTGCACGCAGAGCAGCCCAGACGAATGAGATTCGCCTGACCGACAATCCAGTGAAAATTGGTACTAACAATGATGGTACAGCTCAATATTTTGCTGGTTTAGTTGATGAACTCAGTATCTGGAATTACGCTTTGACCGAAGAAGAAATCGGTCAGATGTATGTTAATGTTACTGGTGAAACTATTTGTACCAGTCCTGTGCTGTATGATTTTGGCGGCGGCGAAGTTACTGAAGAATATCCAAATGGACAACCTGATTGTATTGTTAATCTGGTAGACTTTGCGATATTTGTTAATGCCTGGATGGACAATAATTTTGTCGGTCCTCAAGATTGATTATAGCAAAATGTTAAAATCAAGACAGTCCCTGGTTTATAATAGCTGGGGGCTGTCTATTTATTAAAATGATATAGCAAAGGAAAACAGAATGAAAAGGCGTGATTTTCTTAAGAAATCTTTGATGGCTTTTGGTGGGGCAGCACTTGGCGGTTGCAGCAATGTAAATGGTGGGTTGAAACTGGCCAATAATTCGAATTCTGCTACGGTAGGGCGTAAGTTGCCCAATATTATTTATATTTTAGCGGATGATTTGGGATTTGCAGACCTGGGCTGTTATGGTCAAAAGCTGGTTAAGACGCCAAATCTGGATAAGATGGCAGCCGAAGGAATGAAATTTACATCGCATTATGCCGGTAGCACGGTTTGTGCACCGTCGCGATGTGTGCTGATGACCGGTTTGCATACCGGGCATTGTTATATCAGAGGAAATGCGACGTTACCATTGCGAGATAGTGATGTGACTGTCGCTGAACTGTGTAAGAAAAGTGGTTATGCCACTGGTTGTTTTGGTAAATGGGGTTTAGGTGAGGCTGGAACGACTGGCCATCCGAATAATCAGGGTTTTGACTTGTTTTATGGTTATCTTAATCAGTCCAATGCCCATCATTATTATCCTAATTATATTTATCGTGATGGCCAACGAGAATATCTCAATGGCGAACATTATACCCATGATATGTTTGCTTCTGAAGCGGTGAGATTTATAAAAGACAATAAAGATAAGCCATTCTTTTTATATTTACCATTTACTATTCCACATGCTGAATTAGTTTTGCCGGAAGACAAAATTATTGATGAATACCAGGAACTAGGCTGGCCAGAAACCCCTTATGGCAGTGCAACGAGTCATTATGGTTATCAGGAGACACCAAAAGCGGCATTTGCCGCGATGGTTACCCGCTTGGATAGGGATTGTGGCAAGATTCTTGATTTGTTGAAAGAATTGAAAATTGATGATAATACTCTGGTGATTTTTACCAGTGATAATGGTCCACATCAAGAGGGTGGCGCGGCTCCGACTTTCTTTGACAGTAATGGTATTTATCGCGGTATCAAACGTGACCTTTATGAAGGTGGCGTGCGGGAACCGATGATAGCATGGTGGCCCGGTAAAATTAAACCTGGCAGCGAAACAGACCATATATCGGCATTTGAAGATTTTATGCCAACTGTTGCCGAGATGATTGGGCAGAAAATCCCTGAAAATATTGATGGTGTTTCTTATTTGCCGACAATTTTAGGCAAAGGAACCCAAGTACAAAAAGATTATGTTTATTGGGAATTTTTTGAAGGTGGCGGCAAGCAGGCTATAAGGCAGGGTAAATGGAAGGGCGTGCGATTAAATATGAGCACGGTTGTTGACCCGCCGGTGCAATTGTATGATCTTGATGCTGACCCGGGCGAAACAAACAATATTGCATCCAGTAATTCTACAAAAGCAGAGGAATTACGTGAATTGATGAAACAGGCACATGTGAAATCGCCGAATTTCCAGTTTGCTGTTGATAAGCAATAAAATTGAAATATTCAGGAGAAATAAGAATGTATAGCAACTTTAGAAATATATTTGCAGCAGGCGTATTGCTATTGGCAATTGGTTTAAATTTAAATGCGGCTCTTGTAGAACATTTGACATTTGATCTAGATGGGGTGGCGACTGTTGGTATGGACGCGACTTTATCAGGCGGTGCAGCTATTACAGTTGGCGGTCAGGGCAAATATGGAGACGCTTTGAGCCTTGATGGCGTTGATGGCAAAGCTGTTATTTCTGGATATAATGGGATATTGGGGGCAAATCCGCGCACGGTTAGCCTTTGGGTAAAGACTGCAGTAAATCAATCTGCGGGGACATTCTTTATTGGCTGGGGTGATGGCGGTAATGGAACTGGTGTTCGTTATGATCTTGGTATTCAGAAAGAAACTACAGGTCAACTTCGTAATGAATTGAATAATGGCTATGGTTTAAGTTCAGCAACAGGAACTATTACTGATGATCAATGGCATCATATCGCTTTGACTTTTGATGGAACGACATCAATATTTTACCTGGATGGTCAAGCTTATGGTAGCCATTCAACAGCAGTTAATACCGTCGGAACTGTTGATGTGGTTATCGGGCAAGGTGTCCGCTATAGTAATGATCGCTGGTGTCAGGGTTTAATTGATGATGTGCGGATTTATGATAATGCTTTGGCCGCTAATGACATTGCGGAAATTGCGAATTATATTCCTGAATCTCCTTTGCCAGATCCGCTTGTGTGGTGGAATATGGAAGAAGCAACTGGTACAACAACTGCTGACCAGATGGGGCTGGCCAACGGTACGATTAATGGAGCTGACTGGATAACTTCCGATCTGGCTTCGGTTACAACCGGAACGACTGCGGCATTGGCTTTTGATTCAAGCCAAGGTGATTATGTCACTACAGAATATGCAGGTATTTTAGGTTCTAATTCAAGAACCATTACTGGTTGGATCAAGGCATCTGATGTGCAAACTTCCAATGCGGTATTAGTTAGCTGGGGAAAAAATAATACCGGGCAAAGATTTACTTTCAGAATAAATACCACAGAAAGTGATGGTGCTATTGGAGCGTTAAGACTTGAAATTCAAGGTTCAAAAGTTGTCGCGACCACGCCTTTATTTGATAATCAGTGGCACCATGTAGCTTTAGTTATGAATGCTGGCGATAAACTTGGTGATGTTGATTTTTATGTTGATGGGCAAATAGAAGCTTTAAGTGGTAATGCATCACCAAATGCTGTTATTGATACGGTGGCGGAATTTGATGTAATGTTGGGAACTACGGGACATTCGCCTTTGGGTTATCTGTATAATGGCAGTATGGATGATGTACGTATTTATGATGTTGCATTGACAGCAGAGCAGATTTATCTATCTGCTTTTGGATCTCAGCCGATAATTTATTCGCCAACACCAGCAAACAGTAGTGGTCATATTGATCCGACAACAGCACTAAGCTGGAACATGTTCGGTGCTGAAAATGCACAATTTGAAATTAATATTGGTACCGATGAAAATTGTAACGATATACTTGTTGCTCATAGCACAGGTCTGGCGATGAATTATACGCCAGCAGATGATTTGCTACAGTGTGGCACGACATATTACTGGCGGGTGGATATGGAAGTTGCTGGCAATGATTTCAGCAGTTCTGTATGGTCATTTACTACTGGTGGAAAAGCATTTGGACCAGAGCCGGATGACGGGCAGGTTGCCAACTGGGATGACCCTGTAATGAAATGGGATGGCGATGAGTTTGTCGCTAGCTATGATGTTTATTTTGGTGCTGTTGGCGAAAGTTTGACTTTGGTTGGAAATGTTACTGAAAAACAGATTAGTCTGGTTCAGTTAGCTGAAGCTTTGGGAGTATCGCGTTTAAGTCAGGGGCTATATGAATGGCGTGTTGACAGCAAAAAAACCGATGACGCATTATTATGTCAGGGTGATGTTTGGACTGTCAGCATACCTGAATATATTCCATCGGGTAATAGAGTTATCGAAGACTTTACAGGCTATGCTGATACCGCCGAGATGGCGGCTGTGTGGCAAGTTGGCGGTTCGGCGACAATTGAACTGGATGATTTGAAAAATCAGATGTTGTTTAACTATAATGGTGCGGGGCAGGCATTGATTGCTACCGGAGCACCATTTGATATGACTGTAGATGATATGGCTGAAATAGAAGTCAATTTCCATGGTTCAGAAACTAATGATCCAATTCCATTATACCTGGTTTTAAGCGACGGTACAAACACTGCTGAGATTCAGTTTGGTTCTGCCGATGGGATAAATGATGGCTGGCAGCATTTATGGAAAGTCAAGCTCAATGAATTTACCGCCCAGGACGTTGATGTAACGGCAATAACTTCAATGGCTATTAAAACCGAAGGGACTGGTTCCGGGACTTTGTATATTATTGATATTATGCTATACGTTGACCGTGGCTGCGATATTGAAGCTGATTTGAATAATGACTGCAAAGTTGATATTGTAGATTTGGCGGTGATTGGCGGTGATTGGCTTTTGGCCAGCTATCCGGTTAATGCGGCTGAACCTGCCGGGGATAATCTAAAAGGTTGGTATCGTTTTGAAAATAATCTGGAAGATTCAAGTGCCAACGGTAATCACGGTGCTTTTGAGTCGGTAAATGCCACCTGGACAGCGGATTGTAGTGAAGGAGATAATGCAATTGTCATGAATGCGGACAGTATTGTAAATTTTCCCGAAGGGCTCTTTAGTGATATTTCTGAGGAGCTTACAATCGCATTTTGGGTAAAAGGGCAATTGGAGCCAACCGGTCAACAATTTGCGGATTTTATTGCTGGGGATACTTTTTTTGACGGCAATTTGTCGGATCGACTTTGCTGGCCAATCGATACAACAATTGCGGTTTTTGGCCAATGGAATCATTATGCTTTCGTGAAAAATATTGCTGATAATGAAATGAAAATTTATTGCAATGGTATTTTGTTGGCAAAGAATATTTATGCTACCGCTGCTATTGATAATGCCAATGCAGGTATTTCATCATTGTCACTATATGGATTCGATACCGATCCTGCTATTCTTGGCGTAGATGATTTACGGATTTACGCTGGCGCTTTAGCGCAAAATGAAATTGTATTTCTGGCAAAAGGAGCAAGGGGGTTTGCCATTCAACCTGTTTGTCTTTTCGATACCACCGCAGATATTAATTGCGATGATATTGTAGATTTAAATGATTGGGTGACATTCACAAATAGCTGGCTCGTTGGAGTTACACAATAAAAAACATTTTAAGCTTTGGCTAATTCATCCAGTTTCGCTTTATTAGGTATTTTAGTGGCGGCAAAGACGATGAATAAGGCCAGGAATGCCGCTATAGTGAATAAATTGGTAAAGCCAAGGGTTGCCCAGATAAACCCGGCAATAGGCGGCAATGCCATCGATGCTACGTGATTAACTGAAACTCCGGTAGCCAGTGTCCCGGAAAGTTCGTCCCGGCTGTGAATGATTTTGGAAAGATAAGTATTGCGAGCAGCGCCAAAATCAAATAATAAATGGTCAAGCACATAGCATGCGCTGGCGATGACATAGCCATATTTTGCATAGCCAAAATTGACGGCGATCTGTTCAGAATAGCCATAGCCCAGACAAACGACTATTAAAAGAATCGCGTCGGTAATAAGCACTTTCTTTTCACCAAGTTTATCGATAGAATAGCCAATGATGGGCTTGGTGATAAAACCAATAATTGAAGCTATCAAGTACAAACTAGCTATTTCGCTGACATTTCTTTCAAAATGGCGGATGAGAACCCAGGGGCCAAAGGTTAAAAATATTTGCTTACGTGCGCCAAAGAGAAATTCCAGACAATAATAAAGACTATATTTCTTGCGTAAAATTGGTTTGGCTCTTTTTTTCTTTAGTTCAGGGATATGGAGTTTGAAATAAAATATTGCTCCAACAAAAGCAGCGATTATGGAAAAGATGAATGCCGGATGAAAATCTTTGGTTATGGCATTGGTATGGTCAATAGGATTTTTAGCAAAATAAACAGCCACGAAACCAGCTCCAACAATATTTCCCATGGATTGAACCAGGCGGGTTTGGCTTACGCGTCGTCCTCGATTATGTTCCTGGCCTAATGACAGGGCGATGGTCGATTGAATGGGCATTATCAGGTGTTGGCCAGTACTGACAACCATCATCAAAAAGACGATTATGCCATAGACTGGTTCGACAAACATTAGCCCCAGCACTCCGGCGATATAAATCAATATGCTCAAGACTCCCAATCGATTCATAGAAATAGCGGCCAACAGCCCGGTCATAAAAACTACGGCCAGGCCTGGTAGTTCGCGTGGTAATTCCAGCCAGCCACGTCCAGTGTCGGATATTTTGCAAACATCGTTCAGGAAGTTGCTAAAAATAGTTTCGTAGACGCTGCCGCCAATGGCGAAGAAAAATGCAGCGGCGAAAAATATGATTATTTGTTTTTTCAGGTCGGTATTATTTTGGTTCATTGTTTCTTTCCAGATTAAAAATAGCCCAATAATATATCAATATTCTTAAAGTTAGACAATTGTAATTTTTGTAACACTTTAGCGACTTGGAGTAAATGGCATTAAATAGCCAGCAAACAGCTGGTAGCGGCGGCGGCCAGCAAAAAAATGAATTGTATTTTAATGCTAAAATTGTTTTAATTATCATGGAATATGGCATAATGCCTTAGCACGGCGCTGCCGCTTCGTGCTGTTTTGTTTCATATGCTAATTTGATAAAATAACTCAGGGATTATGTAGTCGGCGTAAGGTGTTGTTTTACAATGCTTTATGTCGGGATGGGGGTGGTGCTGATTTTGATTTGCGATAATTATATTGCTTATCTGGGGGGAAATATACGAAATAAGTAGGGCTTTGTCAATTGAAGTAATGCGTACTGACCTGCTAATTATAGCACAGGCTGGAATCTTATCCTACTTATGGCTAAAATTTCACCAAAATAATATTTTAGGTAGAGCATTTGTCATATTGTGGTAATATTATTATCGTACAAGGTTAAACGATTATTTTTTTTGATATTGGAGTTTTATTATGTTAAAAGTAGCAATTGTTGGAATGGGTTTTATGGGTCGCACGCATTTGCGTTGCTGGAATGATCTGGATGGTGCTGAGGTAATAGCGATTTGCGATACCAATATTGATTCTATTAAAAATTCTAAAGAAAAGGTTGGTAATATTGATACTGGAAGCGATGCTATCAGCTTTGATGGCATAAAGCTCTATGATGATTTTGATAAGCTTTTGGCCGCCGGTGGCTTTGATGCTATTTCTTTGACTTTGCCAACCCATTTGCATTGCGACCTGACGGTTAAAGCCTTAAAAGCCGGCTATCATGTTTTGTGTGAAAAACCGATGGCTATTAATATTGATACATGTCAAAAAATGATTGACGCTACCAATGCTACTGGCAAAAAGCTGATGATTGGCCATTGTATCCGGTTCTGGCCTGAATATGCTGTCACTAAAGATATTATTGATTCAGGTAAGTATGGCGATGTTATCAAGGCTGAGTTTACCCGGATAAGTCCTATACCAACCTGGTCGGTGGGCAACTGGATGGCCTCGGAAGAGAAATCCGGCGGGATGGCCCTTGATCTGCATATTCATGATTCTGATTATGTGCAATACCTTTTTGGGATGCCAAAGGCAGTTAAATCAGTCAATGATACTCCAGAAGCTGTTGCATATATTAAAACTAACTATGTATACAATGGTAAAGATGTCTGGGCTGTTGGGGCATGGTATAGCGACCCTGATACCCAGTTTGTCATGAGCTTTGAAATCAAACTTGCCCAGGCGACCATTAAATTTAATTGCAATAATGATCCGGCATTTGAAGTGGTTTGTGCCGATGGGACGAAATTTACCCCGGAAGTATCATCGGGCGATGGCTATAGTCGCCAGATAGAATATTTCGCTGCTTTGGCTAATGGCTCTACTGGTAAAGAGATTATTACGCCAGAACAGTCAAGGGATTCTGTGGCACTTATCGCTGCTGAGGTTGAGTCTCTTGGTACATCACAAACTGTAAAGCTTTAATTTTAAACAGGCACAGATTTATACCCAAAGGGTATGATCTTTTCTGGCAGAGCCAACTCTAAAGTCTTGCAGTATATAAACTTATTGGCAGAGAAAATGGGTAAACTCTATTGTTATGAGGATATTTTAACCGGGATAATATCTGTGCCATTTAATATTGCCTGAAATTCTATGCCATCAGGTGCTTCTGGAAAGAGAATCTGGCCATTAACGAAGTCAGCTTTGTATGGCGCGATGATTCTTTTGCCGCTGTCAGGGTCAATTGAAACAATCAAGCCTGCCGGTTTATCGCTGAGCTTTAATCTGAGAATAATCAATGCTGTCGGGTTGATATCCCAGGGGCGTCGGCTTTGAGTTTGCAGCTCAAAGGAATCTGGCAGGCAGCCAATATGGGCTCCATCGGGATATTGCATTTGTTCAGCTGCGATAGTGATGCCCAGGGCCAATTTTCGCCAATCATAAGATTTATCATATTGGCTTAACAGCAATAAAGCATCGGCAAAAACCGTGCCGCACCACTGGACGGGCAGACCGATCCAGTTGGGGGCAACCCAGTTAGTGGCCCCATAGACAGCGATGGTTGAATAGCATGAAACCGGTTTATCGCCCCACATATAAACAAAAGGCAAGCCAGTGATTGCCCAGCGTCTGGCCTGTTTGAGTAATTCATCATCGCCGGTCAGTTCATAGCCTCTGGTATAGGCATGAACCGCGTGAGCTGAAGCCATTATGTCGGGGGTATGCAAGGGAACCTCCCAGACCTGGGCGCCGCGGGGGACTTGAAATCTCCTGATATACTGCAATGCTTTCAAACCGGCTGCCTGAGCTTGGGTATCTCCGGTATAATAAGCAAAATCCAGCAGGCTGCGGGCATTTAAGGCACATAATCCGCTGGCGGTATCTTCAAAATGGCCTTGACGGTATTTGCCATTATAGCGAAAGCTGCCATCGGGCTGTTGTTGGCTGATAATAATATTCTGAACAGCATTTTTTTTCATTGTCAGCCATTGCTTTGCCCGATTAGTCACAAAATATATGCTGTCATTGTTGATGTGACCACCGCCGGGGACGATTGTTTTTTCAATTTCAGCGGGGATTTTTCCTGTCAGTCGCCAAAGAGTGGATGCATGGTCGGCATAAGGCTGAACGGGCCAGTGATCACCAGCGCAATGTCGCCAACCGCCATCATCTTTGATTGGGCCATTGAAAGCGGCCAGGCATAAATCGATTTGCTGTTGCCAATTTCTGGGTGAATCCGGCAGAGTTGGCAGCTTGGCGGTGGCGATAATAAAATCTTCAATGGGTGTTTGGGGATTAGCGATCAGAATTCTGGCATTATTCCAGTTATTCAGTAAAGCCATGCGTTGTTGATTTTCTCTGCCATTATAAAAATCCGGCACCGCATAGCTGACCTGGCAATTGGGATTATCCCAACTAAGGGCCATGCTGACCAGATCGGTCTGACAAATCATCAGCGGCATGGTAATTTTATATGATTCTGGTTCATAACGCAGGTGACTGGCTGTACGGTCATCTAAGGTGTCAGAAGATATCTCGCCTTTGCTGAGATATTCTAAGCCAGCCAGAAGCCCGGCCTGAAATTCACCTTGGGTATGCACAAATAACTGGCAATCTTTGCCATTAGTCTTAACCTCGATGGCATCATCGTGAAAAATCACATTGTCAATGATATTGAAAATATTCGTACAGGAAATTATGGCTACCGGTTTGGAATTAATCAGGATTTGCAGGCAATTAACATTTTTATCAAAGATAGCGGTGTAGTTGGTTTTGTTAATCACCTTATCTTTTTTGATCATCTCCGGCTTCCACAGGAAAATTGGTCGGGTTAATTTTTGGGTTAACCCTTTGATAGAGATTGCAATATTGCGGTATTGATTAATATGTTCAGCTTTGACTGTTTCGGTAAGAATTAAAGTTTTTCCCGGTTCGATGCTATATTCACTTATGTCATCATTACTGATGATATACCGGTCCTTAGCATGATTTTTGATAGTGTATTCGATATTTTGTTCATTATAGCCGGCCTGAATGATTTCCAGCGGGCTCATAATAATTTGATAGATTTCAATATTGTCGATATAAGCGGTCCCGACAGTGGTCATCGGGTCCAGCCGCAGGGCGGTTATGACATCGGTGGTTTCAAGTTTAATTGAATATTGCATGAATTGCCCGCTTTCATTGCTGAGATTAAATCTGCTGCTTTGAACTTCGGACCATCCGGGGGTTTTATTGGTAGTATAAAAAATCTGACCCGATCCGCCAACGGTGCTTTTCATTTTAACTTTGACAATAGCGGGGCCCTGAATCTTCATTCCGCTTTTATGCAGATATGGGTCATTGCCAACCGAATCGATAATCATCATCGAATCGGCAAGTTTGACGCTACAATCATGCAAAGATTTGAAAAGCTGATCGGCAGTCTCAAAATCACATTGCCAAACCTGATTCTCAGATACTATTGCTCTGGGATAGGGATTGATAATCTTGTTTTGATCAGCCAGAGAAAAACTTAAAATGTTTAATGTCAACAAAACCGCTGCGATTAACCTGATTTTCATAATATTATCCTCATTTTTAACGGGCAAAAGCATCTGAGTTAAACTGTTAATTGTTCTTGATTACAATAATATACTCATAACTATTGAGTTTGTCCATTTTACCTGCCTATAAGTTTATATTCGGCAATATTTTATTGCATTGGCTCTGCCAGATAAAATCATACCCTTTGGGTATCTTTTGCTATGGCTAATATACTTCATTTATTCACAGTGAGCCAAGAGATTTTCTGGCTGGATTATTGACCCCGGCAATAAAAACGGAAAAATATCGCCGGCCGGCATGATAAAATCGGCAGGGGCTCAGGTATTTTGCCGCCTGATTGTCTCATAACCAAAAACAAAACAGTAAGAATCGTGCCCGATTATGTCTCTGGCGCCCTCGATTCTGTCAGAATTCAACTCGATTCAGAGAGAATTCACGTCGATTCTGCCTCTGGCCGACTCGATTATGACAGAATCGTGCACGATTCTGTCTCTTGTGCACACGATTATGTCTCTATCAAGGGTGCAACCGCCAGTTTCAAACTCACTTTTACCACTAACAAGCCCGATTTTGCCCCTGATAAGCCCGATTATTGCTGTTTGCACTAAGCGTGCGACTGAATCGTTCTTGATTTAGACATTATTTAACCGCTCCCGCTGGTCGCTGCATCGGCTCGTTCCATATCGTGATTGATGCAGTAAGCTTTAAGCTGCGATTTATTTATATTAGTAGTTTTATCTTGTAGGATAGTAGACTTTAGAGTATAATGATACTTGTATTGAGAAAGTTCAGTCTGATTGCTTATATTTTTGGAAGAAATTATAATGAATATGAATCGTTTATGTTTGTCATTTTTGTTTGTTTTAGTCATTAACACTATATCTATTGCTGGACTTTACTGGGATGATGGGCAACCTCACACAATTAACGATGATTCTTACGAAGACAGAATACTTTGGGTTGATTATCACATTGCTAATAATCCGGGTACTCATGTTGATTTGGTTGATGGTATAGTTGGTAATGGCCTTAGAGCTTATAATAATGCTACAATTTTAATGACAGGTGGTTCTTTTGGAATTACTACTGGTGGATTAGAGAGTCGGCAGGGTATTTATGCATATGATAATGTTACTATTGATATGCAGGGAGGTGCTGTTGGTAATGACTTAAATGCTCTTGGTAGTGCGAATGTTACAATATCAGGTGGTGAAATTGGTAGAAGTATTAAGGCTAAAAATAATGCCACTGTTACCGTCAAAGGTGGTTATTTCCCCGGAAGATACCTGAATGTTTATGATGATGGAGTGATTTATCTTGAAGGTTATGATTTTGAAATCAATGGCAAACCTTTATCATATGGAGATAAACTCAGTGATTATGGTATTTTAGTTGAAAATGGTCATGAAGACTATTATTCAGGGGTGATAACTGGCAAATTCGCAGATTCAACTCAGATAGATAACAACTTTAGAATATTTAATACTGGTGCGAATGAAGGTTCGGCTGATATAATTATTGTTCCAGAGCCAGCTATGCTAATATTTTCTCTTTTGGGTTGTTATTTAATTTATCGAAGAAAGATGAATGTGTCTTTTTAGAATAGTAGCCTTTTCCATACATCAGGTTTTACAGAATGACTAACATTAAATTGAACAAAAAGAATGAAAATGGAGTTGATTGATTATGGTTTTATAATTTAAAGAACAACCTAAATGCGAAGTTTGTAAAATTAAAGATGCGGAATATTTTACTATAGCTCCTCATAAAGAGGATAAGCCTGTAAATTGGCAATTTACGTGTGGTTGTAATGAAGACGAATCGATGTATATTATCGAAATGGAGCGATTTTTCAATTCACCATCATCAACCTTGTCTTGGATAGGGCATATGCATTCTAAATCATGGTTTAGAGGGGATAAGTTTGCAGACATGTTAACTCGTTTATGTTATGCTACGGATAGCGGCGGTGCATTATAGATTACTAGCTAGGTGGTTCGTGAGCATGCAGGTCTCAGCGTGGGCATGGCCCACCTTACAGGATCTGAATGTTGATTAGGTTTATAGCCTTGTCCCTGACATCCAGTGTGATGCAGGCGGCAAACACGCCGGTGGCACTTGCCAACTAAATGATGCTTATGTGAGTTGGGTGAAAGTTTCAATAAGGGCCAGGGCAATCGCATGAAATTTTTTTATTGGAAATCATCATTTCTTCTGTTGGCCCAATCCCAGCACTGTGAGCATA
>JAEIOG010000044.1 GCA_016342495.1 Phycisphaerae bacterium | reverse complement strand
CCCCAAAAAAAAGCTATTTTTGCTACCGCAAATCAGCTTAACACACCTATTCCCTAGACTATGGGATGGTTGTGAACACTTTTATAGATTAATAGTGGTATAAACCACCGGAATCATACACGATAGAATATTAAGTAGTCCCCCTGGAACTCTTCGAAGGAGATGCAGTTTATTACTTATCGAGATACATTCTAAGGGCGTCAGGCCAGGTAGTTGGCTGCCAATCCAGTTTCTCCAGAGTTTTTGTGCAATCCAGCACCGAATAAGCGGGTCTGGGTGCTGGCCTTGGAAATTCAGCGGTAGCGCAAGGTGCAACACGACAATCGATCTTAGCCAGATTGACTGTAAGCTTTGCCAGATCAAACCAGCTGCAAGCAGGTGAATTACAAAAATGATAAATGCCCTGACAATTTTTTTGAGCTAAGTTGATAAGGCAGGTAGCCAACTGGGGCACAAAAGTCGGACAGCCAATCTGATCATTAACGACTTTAATACTATCGCGGCCCCGGGCGACATCAGCTATGGTATCGACAAAGTTTTTGCCATTGCCACCGACTAACCAGGAAGTTCTGACGATAAGCCAATGGCCTCCAACACTCTGGATTTGCTGCTCACCCAGCAATTTTGAGCGGCCATAAGCAGTTTTAGGGTTTACAGGATCATCGGGTTTATAAGGGGCCTGGCCTGTGCCATCGAAAACATAATCGGTACTGACATGGACAAATAAAGCATCAATTACCTTACAGGCCCCGGCCAGATAACCTGGGCCATCGCCATTAACTGCTTTGGCCGCGGCTTCAAAATTTTCCGCCCCATCAACATCGGTCCAGGCCGCACAATTAAAAACTATCGATGGCTTATGTTCAGTTATAAAATCTAATACCGCCCTTTTATCAGTAATATCTAAAATAAAATCGCAGTTTTCAACATCAGCGGCCAGTATTTCATAGTTAAATTGCCTAAGTTGCCATGTAAGCTCCCGGCCTAACATGCCATCAGCCCCGGTTATTAATATCGTGGTATTACTCATATTATCATCCCAGTAAGTTTCTCGTAAAATAATAAGGTCATTTATCTACGAAATAAGCATGATATGCAAATATTTTCTGGGATTTTGATAACATTTAAGCCAAAAGCAGCAAAATATAGATGGGAAGAAATTCAAAAAGCCCCCTGGGGACACAAGGAGCTAATTAAGGAAAGGACGGAGAGAATTATTCGAGAGCTTTTTGAGGTAAGTTAAGCTCTTTACGTTTTTCATTATCACGGGCGATGCATTCTGCAAAATGGCCTTTTTTAACTTTTTCGACATGGCCATCAGCAAATGCAACACAGCGGGAGCCATCTTCGTGGGGGATCCTGTCATAGGCAAGTATCATTCTGCTATCGGCTTGAGCTTTACCAAAATCAGAGGCACGATATACATATTTTTCTTTAGTCAGAGGACAATTCAAAATTTCGGAGCCTAATTGTACTTCCGAAATAAGTATTTCAAAGCTGGTTGGCCATTTATCCTGATGGTCGGCTGACCAGACAAACATCGATATGGCGACCTGCTTAAGATTTGTCATACAACGCTTATCGACAGCAAGATTAAATTCCTTTTTGATGATTGGACCAATGATTTCATTGATTAATGAATCGATTTTTTCCGCAGATAAAGTCATCACCAGCAAATCTCCCTGCTGCTTGAATACCAGAGTCTTTATAATCTGGCTGGCTATATTCTTTTCCAGATCGGGCAGTTGAGCAATCTGCATTTCGGCGAGCTTAACAATAGCCTTGGCATCGACATTAAAGGTTTTGGCGGCATCGGGGGAACTGGTTTTGATGATGCTTTGAAAACTCATATTGGGTGGCAATGTGATCGCTACGGCGTTCCATTTGTAATTCTGCGAAAATGGTCTTTCAGAGCTGAGATTAACTTTATTGACTGCAAACATATTGATTGTGCTATCCATTACCCTGAGAATGTCATCGCTGGGAATAAAGGCGAACTGGATAGGGGCACCCTGGACAGCGGCAAAAGCTTGAAATAATTGGGGACGAGGGCTGGCCTTAAAATCAGCTGATAAATAGTTATCCATAATGCGTTTTACTGCCAACAAGACAATATCGCCATCCTGACGCATTTGGACACGACCCATATCTAAAATATCTGTTAACTGCTCCATAACCTTTATAATCTTTGGGCCATCAGCGCCGGGGGCATATAGAATACACATCATTTCTAAATCTTCAGTGTTGGCTAAAACATAAAAGGATTGGGCTCCGGCATTTTTCAGGTTGGATATCTGTTTGGCTATAAGCTTTTGGCCATCCTGGATCTGGGCAGATATTTCTTCATAATGAGCTTCTGGAGCAAAACGTTTCAGAACAGCTAAAGCTTTGTCTGCGATGGCTTTGGTGTCAAACCTTTCGATATCAATTTTTAGGACCGCCAGAGTTTTTTCATTAACATACTTTTCGATGGCTTTGGCGTCATTGGCTGTGGCAATTGCCAGATTAGCCAACAAGCTTAAGCATAAAAGAACAATAGTGATATTTTTTTGATATTTCATTTTTCATACTCCACATTAACACTTCCAAATACAGAAGTTTAATTACAATTATTTGGTTTCATCAGCTTTTAATGTCAAGCTGTATCGGTAGCTTCTGGCATTTTCTTCATAATTACCAGCCTCTAAGGTTGCTTTATTTGAAGCTGTTTTTTTATATTCAAAAGGTTTGCCAGTGGATGGGTCTTTTGGCACCGGCACTATTTTAATATCGGCTAAGGAATCCGGTAGTTTATTATTTTCTGCGGCATACATCCGGATGGCTTCGATAGCTTCCACGGCACAGCGGCGGCTGGCGAGTCTGATCTCATTTTCGTAAACTCTGGCAATAGCGGGCAAAACCATAACTAATGGATTTTTGAAATCAGTTTTACTGCGTTGGGAGATTAATTTGTCAGTCTCCTTAAGATGCGGCCAGGCCTGGGGGAAAGGGATCGCAAACCACTTATAAAGATCATCTGAAAGAATCTTATAATCTTTGAAATAATAAATCATTACCGCCTGCACAGCGGGCATTTGCTCAAGTTTGTCATCTGAATAACCCTGGGATTTAAGGAATGCCTTAGCGGCGGCATAGTCCCTTAGCATAAGAACAGCAACCAGACCCTGTTGACCGGAAGAATCACCTTCAAGCATAGTCATTGTGGACATCATTTCATTGACCTTTGCCGCTGCCTGCTGTTCGGTCATAATCGTTTCTTCGAGTTTACCCAGATCTGGCATTGAAACAAACACCCACGCCCTTTCGACATCCATAACATCATTCATCACAAACATAGGCCGGGGCAGGAAAGCCATCGCCCAATATAAGTTAGGGGCATTGTCACAGGCAATGAAATCTTCTACCGTCTCCAGCATAATACCGGAAATAGCTATACCAACCAGCTGGCTGATCAGCACCCCATCTTTGGCGGTATTTTGAGCCATAATAAAACCTACCGAAATAGTCTCAACAGCCTGATCGAAGTGACCATTGGCAATTTCCAACCGGGCCTTTAATGCTATAGCCCGGGCATAGTTTCGCATGGTAGATAAATGTGGGAGCAATGCTGCAATACCCTCCTGACGGATAGGAATCTGCCAATCGCATTGTTCGCATAGTGAAGCCGACAGCAGTAGTTTGTACCATTGGTCGGCATTGATATAGAATTCGGCCTGATCCGGCAGTTCACCGATGGGTAAATCCCACCAATCACTAACATTTTTGGATAATTCTTCAGGGAAATGCTCAGCCACTTTCATATATTCGATGGCGGCATTGCCGGTTTTACGTTTGAGATAGTCAAATTCAAATTGGTATCTCAAAGCCGGGACAGGCTCAGCAGCTGAACTGATAGTCAATTCCAGCTCGGTTACATTGGACTTCTTAACCGGTTTTTTATCATTAGAGGCAATAAGGCTTACTTGCCCATGAGCAGCTGAAACAGTAAATAACGATACAATCACTAAGGTTAACAACCTGGTTTTCATCATAAACTCCTATTCGAGGAAATCCTCAATACGATGCAAATAACCCGCTTTACCGGGGTTTTCTCTGGTTTGTGTTTTGATCTTTTCCGGGAGTGCATCTGACCCTTCATCAAGAAATTCATTGCAAAGGTCAACATATTCACGCCTTATCTGCATGGTATCGGCAAGTGTAGGATTATTATTATCAGGAGATGATTTCTTTGGTACTTGCGTATACACATTTTCAGGTTCGGCCGTGGCCACATCCGGTTCCATTCTTAAATAAAACGATAAGCCCAGCACAACAGCAAACATCGCCGCGGTTGCCTGCCAGAATATCCGGCGCCGGGCCGAGCTGCGCCTGCCGGCCTGAAACATCAGCCGGTCCCGGATCCCAGGATCCAGGTTAGCAGGCCTTACCGCGGCAAAAGCGGCAGCCAGCTGCCTTTTGTCTTTGGGTAAATCTGAATAATCATTAGTTTCCATTTTATATAATACCTTAATATTTCTGTTTAAATAAAATTATCTATACATAAAGTCTTCTGCATGGTTCGGATGGCCTTGTCGAATCGAACATATACTGTCGTGGTCGAGCAGTCCAGCAGTGCCGCTATCTCTTTTAAGGTCAGCTGACCCCAGATACGCAGAATTACAATTTCCCGAAGCTCATCATCAAGGTTTTCCAGAGCGTTCTGGATTTCGGAGCTGTCGAAATTTTCATTATCAGTTGGCAAAAACCATGGTTTGGCAACTTGCAGCTTTTCCCGGAGTTTGCGACGCCGCTTGATCTTACGCAAACGAGTGATCGCCGCATTGCGAACCGCAGTAAAAAGCCAGGCCCGGACATTATCTGGCTGGGGGTTCTGAGCCATCAGCTTAATGAAAACATCCTGAACTATATCCTCGCTGCCATGGCATTTGAGGATATGGCCAGCATAAAGGGCCAGCTCGGCGGCACAGCGGTCATACCACTGCGTTAAGTTGTTCGGGTCCATTGTTTCCATGATATCTACCAGTATGACGCATCTATCGGAGATTTTTAATCAAAATCCCAATTTTTTTTATCAAAAAACCTAAATAACTACCCCACAACAACTTACCAGCTTGAGCAGGCTGAGCCTGCACCCTGCTTACATAAGAATCACTGGTCGGTGGGGGCTCCCGCTTCCGTTGGGCGCTGCTGTTGGCTGGATGTCGCAGGCCGAGGGAAAAGATCAATACGCCCGTGACACATTTGTAGAGAGTTTGCATGCAAACTCTCTACATCCGGCCAGATGTCGGTCATGGGAGACACAAGTTAAATATAATACTGGCGTTATAACTCATTTGAAAGAGTGGGCCGTGCCCCTAGCACCGTCATTGCCGCCAGCATCGGGTCAGATGTCCGGGCGTGGCTGGCAGATGCATGAGATATATAGATGTTCTTACTGGTTTCCTATTCTTCTGGTCAACTTGCAGGCTTGAGCAGAACACATAAAGCGATTAAGCCAAAGCCTGTACCATCGCCAATCCCGACTTTATAATAATATACTTCACAAAACAAAATCGCCGGCAATGCCATAGCAATAACAGCTAAGATGCTAATTCCCAACCGCATATCAAAGCTAAAACGCTGAGGTAAAGCTTTAACGCCTTTGAGACCGATTAAAATGGTTGCCCAGTAACAGACAATAATCATGCCAACACTAACTGGCAATTCGCTATCACGATATCCACCGCTAAATTCAAACATTAAGCTGGCAACCGCGGCCAACATCATCAAAATAACAAATGTACTTTTCTTAAGTTTCATTACTGTTTTCCTGACTATTCTTTATCCTAAAACCCGCCACCTAAGACCGGCGTGTTTATTTATCCTGCTCTTGGAAGTAAGCTTTTACCGCTTCCTTGCCCTGTTTGACAATCTCCACCGGCGGGTCTTCCAGCGGGTTGCCATTTAGCTGGATGCCATAATAGCCACCATTCCAGCAAATATCCAGATCCAACTGGGTAATCCAGCGGGGCAACACCTTCAATTTATTATCATAGAGATTCAGCCTTTCCAAAGACTTCAGATTCACTATCTCCGGCGGGAGGCTGATTATATCATTGCAGCTAAGGTTCAGCACTTTCAGGGATGTCAGCTGGCTGATTCCAGCTGGGATACTGGTTAGACCATTGAGTTTGAGATGCAGTTCTTCCAGATTATCCAGCTGAGTAATCTCTGGCGGCAGGCTGATTATATTATTGCGATTTAGAAATAAACTTTCCAGTTTTTTCAACTGGGAAATCTCTGATGGAAGACAGGTAAGCTTATTTTGATTTAGATACAAATCTTCCAGAATTTCCAGTTCTCCAATCACTGACGGCAGACTGGTTAGACTATTAGAACAGAGATCTAGTCTTTTCAGACTGGTCAGGTTGGCAAATTCTTTGGGTAAGTCAGTTAATTTATTACTACGAAGATCAAGACCTCTCAGAGAAGTGAACTGGCAAATCTCTACCGGAAGACTGGCTAATTCATTACTGTCAATGCCCAACGTTACCAGATTAGTCAGATTGGCAAACTCTTTGGGTAAGTTAATCAAGTGATTATTGCCCAGCCCCAATCTCTGCAAAGAAGTCAACTTTGTTATCTCTTTCGGCAAACTGGTCAGATCATTAGAACAGATGTCTAGACTTTCCAGATTAGTCAGGTTAGCAAACTCTTCAGGTAAGTCAATAAGTTTATTTTTGCCGAGATTTATCGCCATCAAAGAAGTTAGCTGGCCAATCTCCGGCGGCAGATTGGTCAGTTCATTATCAGATACCCACAAAACCTGTAGACTAGTTAGCTGACCTATTTCCGGTGGTAAATGCGTTAAACCCATCTGAGTTAAGTTCAGTTCGGTGGCGCCATCGGCCTGGGCCCGCTTTATCTCGGCCAAAGCCTTGTCATATGGAGTCTGCGAGGATTTTTTACGATCACAAGAACTCAATCCGACCATAACGGCGGCTGCGATGGCCAGGATTATGCTGATTTTTGCTGGTTTTGGCATTTGCCGGGTCTCCTTCAAAATATTTGCTTTCGAAAAAATTATAGAATTCACTAAAGTCAGTCGATTTTGCTTTAATATTTTTTCTCCGACTGGGCCCGTTTTGAATTTCGGTGTCTATTATACCTCCAAATTCAGCCAAAGCCATAGCTTTTTCGCATAAAATCGCATTTCTGGGCCTCAATCACCGTTTCCTCGACTTAATCACAAAATATCCCAACTTCAAATAGTCTTTTTGCGACTTCAATATGACTTTATGAGGCTTCATTATCACATATTGAAGCTTCATTATCACATATTGAAGTTCACTTATGACATAATGACACTTCATTTTGTCTTTATGACACTTCATTATGACATATTGACACTTCATTTTGTCTTTATGAGGCTTCATTATTGCATATTGAAGCTTCATTATTGCTTTATGAGCTTTAAATATTACATATTGAAGCTTCATTATTGCTTTATGAGCTTTAAATATTACATATTGAAGCTTCAATATTACTTTATGAAGCATCAATATGTCTTCCAGAGACCTCAATATGTCTTCCCGAAGCTTCAAAAAGCCAAAACCAGGGGCAAATATAGGACCACGCAGGCAGGCTGAGCCTGCCTTTTGCCTGCCGCGTCTGACATTCAGGCGGATGCAGGTGGTAAGATTTAATATATTAGTTAACGTCAAAGGGATAAAAGACAAGCAGGATGCTTGTCCTACTTGACCTTGGCCCTGGCTTATGACGTTCTGGCTGATGCAGGCGGCAACGACGCCGGAAAACCCACCATCCAATGATCCTTATGTAAGTTGTGTGCAGGTTCAACCTGCTGGGTGGGTGCAGGCTCAGCCTGCCGTGTAGAGATTGATGTATTGTTGGACCATGCGGTCCAGAGTGAACTTCTGTTTGATATTGGCCATTGCCGCTGAGACCATCTTGCGGGTTTTGACCGGGTTTTCGATTAGAGTTTCAATTGCGGCGGCCAGCAGGTCAGGTTCACCGGGCGCAACCAGCAGTCCGGTCTTTTCATCTTCGATAATATCGATCAGGCCAAAGGTATCAGAAGCTATCACCGGGATCTCCGCGGCCATCGCCTCGACAGCCGACAAGCCAAAACCTTCCCAATAGCTCGGCAGGACAAATAAGTCCGCCGCCTTGAGCAAAGCCGGGACATCGGCCCGCATCCCGATAAAGACAATGCGGCGGCCTAAGTCATAATCTTCAACCAGTTCCTCCAGAGCCCGCCGCTGGGAGCCATCGCCGGCGATTATCAGTTGCAGGTCATGCCTGAGACAAATCCGGGCAAAGGCTTCGATGAGAATATCGACGCCTTTTACATGATGGAGCCGCCCGGTAAAGATCAGAGTCTTCTTCTGGGGTGAAAGCCCCAGATCCCGCAGGTCAATAGCCCGGGCCCGGGCGAAACGGTCAATGTCGATACCATTATAGATCGTAACCAGCCGTTTAGCTGGCACATGGCTTTTTTTATGGGTGAACTCTCGCACGGAATCGGAGACACAGACAGTTTTAGCGCTGAGGCGACAGGTTAGGCGTTCAGCTAATAGATGCCAACGCTTTTCCTGTTCGGCGGTATGGATCGTGGCAATGATTTTGGGGACCCGGGCCAGTTGTCCGGTCAATCGCCCGGCTATGTTGGCATGCACGAGATGACAATGCAGGATGTCGGGTTTGACCTGTCGCAGCAGCTTATATAATCGGGAGACCACCGAGAGATTCCTGACATTCTCAGCGCCGAGACAATGGGTCTGTACCCCGGCCTGCCGCAGCTGATAAGCTATGATATCTTCAACGCCCAGGCAGGCGACCTGACTGTCAAAACCTTTTGCCTGCAGGCCAATGGCCAGGTCTTTGACCATCAGAGGCGCCCCGCCGGGAGCAAGGTCGGTTATCAATTGTAATATACGCTTAGACATTATAAATAATTAGAATTCTACCGTCAGGCCATCATAAGCTAATGCTATCCCTTTCGGTAATAATGCATTATCACGGGCATGGACAATATCATGGGACATATGAATAAAGTAAGTATATTCGGCATCAATTTGCCGGGCCAGTTCGATAGCCTCAGCGAAAGATAAATGGGCCGAATGAGGATTATGCCGCAAAGCCCCTAAGACCAGCACCTTCACTCCTTTGACAGCTTCAAGCTGGGCTGCTGACATACAGCTCAGGTCGCTGCAATAGGCGATGTCACCTATGCGATAAGCAACCGAAAAACTGTTGCCATGGTTCTGACTGAAAGAATCCACCGGCACACCTGCAATATCAAAGGCAGCGATACCGGGAGTGAATTGCCGAAACTTCAGTTGGGGCCAGTCGCTCTTGAGAAAATGATCGCATTGGGTTTCGGTGTAGCCAAACATCTTTCGCAGCGGTTCGATATCCCGATCAGAGACAAAGACATCCAGTAACTGCTTTTGCACCTGATTAAAACGCCGCAGGTCATCTAAGCCGGCAATATGGTCAGCATGGGCATGGGTTATCAGGCAGGCATCGAGATGGCGGATATTGCTGGCCAGGCATTGCAGACGCAGTTCAGGAGTAGCATCAATCAAGATAGCTTTATTGTTGATCATAAGCAATGCACTGCAGCGATAGCGTTTATCGCGCGGGTCGCTACTGGTACAAGCCGCACAATCGCAGGCGATGATCGGGACACCCGCTGAGGTGCCGGTACCCAGAAAAGTTATCTTGTTGGGGTTTGGAACCATAAGCTACAGACTTTCCAACAATCGCATAACCGAGCCGCAAGTAAAATGGCTGGCGACATCGATGGTGAACTGCTGGAAATCCACCGCGGCACTGTGGTCGGCCTTATCGGAAATGGTTCGCATGACTATACAGGGAATCGAATGTTCATAGGCGACCTGGGCTACAGCGGCCCCTTCCATTTCAACACATTGTAAACCGGGCAGTTGACTGCACAGCTTATCAGCTATCGCAGGGTCAGCGATGAATTGATCGCCACTGGCAATTAAGCCAACGACAACCTTAGGTTCAGTCACATTAAATGAAACTAAAGTGTTTTCCGGGACATTAGTTCGTAAATCATTGGTCAGGTATGACTGGGCGGCTGATTGGGCCAGCTGGACATATATATCATCGACAGTAAAGTTGCTTACGCCCAGCAAAGGAATCTCAAACTTTTTGGTATTGGGCAGGAAACTGACATCCATATCATGCTGGATGAGGCTGTCAGCTATGACAATATCGCCAACTTCCAGCTCGGCGGCCATCGCCCCGGCAACACCGGTAAAGATCAGCATATCGACATCGAATCTTTCGATCAGGGTGGTAGCGGTAGCAGAAGCAGCGACCTTGCCCCAGCGGGAAAAGACCACCACAACATCGCACCCTGCCAGCTTACCGGAGGTATATTCACGCATGCCACGTATTTGAGTCGAAACATCTACCATGCTATCGCGAAATAAAGCTATTTCTTCATGCATTGCACCCATTATGCCAATTTTCATGTTAATCTCCGTAAGAGAGAGTAAGAAAGAAAGAGAGTATGAGAGTAAGATGTGGTATCGCTGCGCGATGGTTTTTTATAATAAGCCAAAGGCACAATACCTGACAATTAATACATGCTATCTTTTCTTACTTTGCACCGTTCTAATAAAGCTGTTAAGCATTCTTTCCAGTTCATTACACAATAAATAAAATTCTTCTGTTTTATCCACATCAATATAATTCAAATTACAAGCTATTTGTAGTTGCGTTTCCAGTTCAAAAAGTGAAGAAAGAGCAATATGCAAAAAACGGTCGAATTCATTTTGACTGCAACGGCCATAACCTTCGGCTATATTACTGGGGATCGATACCGCAGCTCTTCGCATCTGGCTGGTCAAACCAAACTTTTCATCTTGGGGAAAAGTCTTTGTAAGCTCATACAAAGCAGTAACCAAAGCCATAGATTTTTGCCAGATCAACATATCGCAATAAGACTTACCAGCCATCATCTTACTCTCTTACTCTCTTACTCTCTTACTCTCTATATTTACACATTAAATCTGAAGTTGATAATGTCGCCATCCTGAATTTCATAGGTTTTGCCTTCAAGTCTGACTTTGCCGGCGGCTTTAGCGCCTTTCATATCGCCTGCTGCGATAATATCTTTATAGGCAACCGTTTCGGCACGAATAAACCCGCGTTCAATATCGCTATGAATCACCCCGCCGGCAACCGGAGCCAGGCACCCTGCCGGAATCGTCCAGGCCCGGACTTCATCTTCACCGACAGTCAAAAACGAGATAAGCTTAACAGTATCATAACAGTTTTTGATCAGGCGTTCCCGAGCAATTTCAGTTACACCCATATCTTCCATGAACACTGCCCGGTCTTCATCGTCAAGAACGGCAAGCTCAGCTTCTAATGTTGCCGCCAATTGAATAATATCCGCTTCGGTATCAAGTTTGACATCGACTGGTTCGGCAGTTTTATCTTCATCAACATTCAAGACCACACACATTGGCTTCATGGTCAGGAATCCAAAACTTTTTACCATTAATTCTTCATCAGGGTTTTCTACCACCCCGGCTAAACCTTCGAGGTTTTCAAGTCTGGCCATACAGCGTTTCATCAAAGCCAGTTCCCTTTTGTCCTGTTCCTGAGTTTTCGAAGGTTTGCAAACTGACTTTTCAAGCTTTTCCATACGCTTGGAAACCATATCCATATCACCTATAAGCATTTCGCTTAATAGCTGGTCAAGGTCATCTGCCGGATCGATACGATCATTATATGCTGCCACCGAATCATTTTTAAAAACCCGCAAAACTGCAACTAGCATATCAGATTGACGAGCCTGAGCCAGCATCTGCCGGGCCTGGCGTTTACCGGCATCATCAATAAAGCTAAAGCCGGGGATATCGAGAAATTCAATGGTGGCATTAATAGTTTTTTTGGGCTTATACATCTTTGTCAGCACGCCCAAACGTTCATCCGGGACCCTGACAATAGCCTTTTCGATCTGATTCATACCAGAATTGCCGTCAACTGCAACGCCGGTGACAGCTGAAAACAAAGTAGTTTTTCCTGATTGTGATAATCCTATTAATGCTACCTGCATTTGCGTAATCTCCAAATATGTAGATGGCCAGAGCCATTTTTTGTGCATAAAAGCGGTTTTTAAGTTAATTTAGCCCCATATCATCCCAGCAAAGCCCTTTTTTGTCAAGTAGCAAAAAATGTTTTAGAGCTTACGGGGTGCATAGCATGTTTGTAGGTGGCTTTTATGCAGCCATAGGTCTGTTTTTCCATAGTTTTTCCCATTTTCCGTTCAGTCAGGTGGTTCTTAGTGCCAGGATAGCTGAAGAGCCTTGGCGGGGCCATATCATTCCTGACTGTTTCAGGCGTTTGCCTACCAGATTCTTACAAGCTCCCTCCACGGCACCGGAACCAATATGGTAGCCTTTGGCCCTAATAAATGGGGACAGTCTGTTTTCAAATATCAATTTTCACAAATTCAATATCAAATTTTAATCATTTTCCTGCTTAGATTATTTTTGCCTAACACACACAATTAATCAATATCGTTGAAATATATCATTGATTTTATTGCAAATGTTTCATTTTTAAGGACAGTCCTTTTTAAGATTACAGCAATTTCGTCAGGCACATCAGAAATATTCAAAGGCTTTTCCGGAGAATACATTCGATGATATTCAAAAAGGGAATCACCAACACACTCATCTGAAATATCATATGAGGCTAAACCACGACAAGCCATACAATACCAACAACAACTTTCGCTATCTGAATCATCAGTATCCTCAAATGGTTTACAAATAAAAGGTAGCTGCTTAAAGAAATCCAACAATAACTTGTTATCCTCCAAACTAACGGCTACACTTCCAGGCAAACGAGTTGCTCCTGATGTAAAATGAGCTATCCACCCATCATTGTCAACAGCAAACCAGTCAAAATCATATGCACATTGGTGTTGAATCGTTATTTCCATATTTACCTCATATTTGTATTTCATGCCATAAACCTTAATTTAATTAGCAGAACAACCACCTGTTTTCTCTATCAGCCAGGTAGTTTGGGTAAATCATTTAGCTATCCCGTTATCATGTTTTGTCTCAATCGCAAACACGAAGCAGCCGGATCTACAAATACATATACCAGCGATCGGAAGGGTGGGCCATGCCCACGCGGATAAGAATTATATGAGCAAAGCGAATACCTGTTAATCACGCCTTTCACATTCAATATTCTCCCCAAAATCGGTATCGTCAAGACAATTATAATTACTGCATAGATCTTTTTCGCAAATATGTAATCACCGTCATAGAGAGCCATCCGTCACGTCCGATGGGCAACTACTCTGCCCATGCTGTTTAAAATTTTCATGAGCAACAGCGAATACCGCAACCAACCAACGCGGCAAACACATTCCCATCGCCAGCAGAATTGCAAACAGTTACCAACCAAAACCAACAGAAAATCCTGCTAATCATGTCAATGAAATGCAATTTTAAGTTTGAGCCTACATCACCATCGACCTGCTTCACAGGTCACTGCCACCCCGGTCATATATTAATCTATTCAGGTTGCGGGCACCCGGCGAATTGGAAATGCAGATTTGCCTGAACACAAATTAAAAATCAAAAAAGGAATAGAAAGAAAAACGCTGCAAGATATTGGTGTTGACATACCTGAGGATTATAAGTTAAAATCCAATGGCACCATGATGGCTACAAGATACATTCCACAGGCTCAAGGAAAGCATAAACGAGAGAAAGAATGGTCACAGGGCGAGAAATTTGTATTTACTCGAGAGATCAATGGCAAAAAGCTTTATGATGACAACTGTATTGTCGTGGTTAATAATAATGAACTGATCGGATATGCATTGGCAAATTCGCCAGTGAAGAAGAAATCGACAAAAATTGTCAAAAAACCTAGATTTCAGTTTGCCAATAATAATATCTCAAAGAATGATCTTGAGGTTGATTTGATTTATAAAAATGAAAATGGCATTCCCCAGCCATATTGGCAGATAATATATGGCCGTTACGAATTCCATTACAAAGCTGAGTGAATTAAATATAAGAAGGGTTACTTTATGAGATTATTTTCTACAATATTATCAATAGGTGCTTTTGCGGTTTTATTCCTGATAAACGGTTGCAGTGATAAAGAGGCAAGCATAGATGTTGGAACTAAAAAAGTATTTGATGGAAATTCCGATAAGCTTCAGCAGACGATGATTGTGCCAACTTTGGATACACCCATGGAAGATGGCAAAAATATTATTTGGTGCAGTTCATTTCAATTGGCATGGAATGAATTGAAAGATGATATAGTTAAAGATTCACTCCAGTTGAATGAATCCAATGCTAATGTTGTAGCGCAAAGATTGAATCAGGCCAAGCAAAGTTTGAATGATTTGGATTCATCGGATTTTTATGCCAAGGCTGGTTATGTCAAGGATCAGGTTGTTGAAACTATCATAAAGGAAATGGCAGCTAAGTTTCCTAATTATGATACTTCGCATTTGAAGGCGGAAGATGGTGAAGTAATCTGGGTTTATGGTTATTTGAATGCGAGAGCTAAGTTTGATATCCCCTTTGTAAAAGAGAGACTCGGGATTAGTTTTAAAGATATTGATGGCAAAATGATACAAGTGCAGAGTTTTGGGTTATTTCATAGCGGTCTCGAAGAGCGGGAAAATCTAGCCAAACAGATCGATGTCTTATATTTCAAGGAAACCAAGGACAAATATGGTCTGGAAGAATTTATAATTGATCCTTGCAAAACAACCCAGCCCTATCAAGTGATTCTGGCTTGTGTTGGACATGGCAAGACTTTAGAAGAAACGATTGCTGATGTCGAGACAAAGATTAGGGAATTTAAGCCAGCTGACATCCCGGAAAGAGAAAGAGGCTTTATGGTTGGAGATCAATTGTCTGTGCCTGTAACTTGCTGGAAGATTGGGCATGATTTTGAAGAACTGCTCGGCAAGCATTTAAAGAATAAGGGATTAAAACATCTATTTATTAGCAGGTCTATGCAGGATATTTCATTTCGGCTGGATCGCAGCGGAGCAGTTGTTGTGTCGGAAGGAGGGGTGGCTATGGTCTGTCAGCCACGAGAATTTATATTCAATCGCCCATTTCTTATCTATCTAAAAAAACGTGATGGCGGTGAGCCTTTCTTTGCGATGTGGGTGGATAATGCCGAACTTTTGAATAAGTTTGAACCATCAGCTGCTGACGAAGATTGAATTTCTTACGGACGCTATGATAGGAGACTAGCTGGGAACCTGCTGGGGCTAGGCTACGTTGATTTGTGATTCATTTCATGAATAGCAATGCAGGGCAGCAAACTAAGATTTCTGGTTCCTCATTTTGTTGGTTCAGGTCCGAAATTCAGCCAAATCACAAATGATTTGATGTGTTCTGGGCAGCTTTACTTAGGGATACTCCTACTTAACTCAGCGGAATCGCAACTTTAATATTCCCCCCACCAATTATTCCACTTTCCTGCTCCGACGAACATATCCAAACCCAACAGCCAACAATATCAAGCTCGCAGGTTCAGGCACAGGCGTAAGCAAAAAAGCATGTGTTTGACCATCAGCGGTTAGGCCTTCACCAACAATCTGGCCCAAGTTATTGATATCGCGAGCAAATGAAAGATAATCCCAATGCTCGTCAGAATTGTCGAAAAGATTATTGAGATCTAGCATTCCGGAGCCATCATGGATAAAAGCATGATATTCCCCAGAAATAAGATCGCTAGTGCCAACTACAATTCCATTATTATTGATATCATAGGCACGAGACAGGTTGCCTAGCGTGCCAAGGCCTATCATACTCCCAGGCTCCCCAGAACCATCAGATATAAATGCTTCGTGGTTGGAATCATCCCAAAAATCGCCCACAACCTGGCCATTGTCATTGATGCCGTAAGCGGAAGAAAAACTGGCTAGAGATCCTAAACCATTTATTTCTCCCCCTATTATACCATCGGATATGAATGCTTCAAAGTGATAATAAGTCTGCCAGCTCTCCCCCACAACCTGTCCATTATTATTGATGCCGCGAGCAATTGCGTGATTGCCACCTAGCGTACCAAGGACTTGTATGTTTCCTGCGGTGCCATCGGAGATGAATGCTTCTTTATTAGAAGGGCCCCAACTGAGGCCTACAACTTGTGAATTGTCATTGATACTGTAGGCAAAGGAGCTATTATTGCCAAGCCTACCGAGAGATGTCATGCTTCCAGACTCTCCTGAACCGTCGGATATAAATGCCTCGTAATGAGAATCCATATTATTATATCCTACGACTTGACCGCTGGAATTGATGTCATATGCATGAGAAGTATTGCCGTTGGAAAGGCCTTTTATGATTCTTGTGTTGCTATCAAATATGAATGCCTCTCTAGTGGTACCATTATCACTAGCTCCCACGACCTGCCCACTATCGTTAATGGCATAGGCATGAGAATTATCTCCGCCAAGGGTACCCAAGTCGGTGATGGTGTATTGAGCCGCAAAAGCTGATGAGCTTAAGCTTAATAATATAATAGCTAAAATGATAAGTGTTTTTTTCATAATTTCCCTGCCTGTAAATAAAAACTCCAATATCGTTACGATGCTGCATATTATCTTACCATAATTTGATAGTAATGTAAATAATTTTATGTATATATATCTATATATTTCTTCAATTCACGAATGTCTTTTTCCTACGCAAAAATGTGTGTCACGCCGGGTGCCCGCAACTTGAAAATCTCAAAAAACAGCCGGGGTGGCATTGACCCGCCGCAGGTGGGTCGATGGGGCAGTCGTCTCAGTCTTGAAATAACTACCTCGGCCACAAATCTTTATCTATTTTCAGCGGCTGGTTAGTTATATTCATCCACGCTACCGCACTTGAATAATACCACTGCTGTGGCAGCTCCACAAGTTTTTTCTTAACAGGATTGTTCTGATGTGAGCAAGTCTATTTGGCAGCAAACCTAAAGCCATATCTAATGTACTCTTAACAAATGACTCGTGCTAAAATCAGACCTTCTGGGCTTGTAGTCACCAAATAACCATAAAAAACCCAGCCCAATCAAATCCGCGAAAATCCGCCCGATCCGTAAAAATCCGTGTCCTATTCTTATATTTTTCCCCGCCACTTAAAAATCTCACTCACTTTAGCGTTTATTAAAAAATTCATATTGGAAATTTATCTCTATACTTCTTGCCAGAAACTCACTACAATACCTAAAAGTTTTTTTATATTAATGTTTTTCGGAGACTAACAAATGAAAAAGATATCATGTTTAATGCTAATCCTGCTGACTTCGCTCATGACTCTGGGTGGCTGTAATACCCTATCGAGCAAGAAACCCCCTCAATTTACCAATGACCAGTTCTATGCCGCCGATGGCACATTCAACAAAGAAGCCGCCAAAAATGCATATATTGCACTGATGGAATATCATGGATGCCCCGTTTACGACAATGTACACGAAGGCATGTATGTTACCGATTTTGAAACCGGTAAATTCGCTGAAGTTGGCCTGGGATGTTTTTCTTTCATGAACAGCTATGAAGGTCGTTATATGCAAATGGATATTTATCTGCTGCCAGACCAGATGCTACCGGAACACTATCATCTACCCACCGAAATGGCCCAGGCCAAAAACGAAGGCTGGATGGTACGCTATGGCCTTTCATATATCGTCGGCGAAGGCGAAGCTAATTTACCACCGGAAGTTAAAGTACCAGCTTTCACCAAATACACCACCGAGCATTGCGTCCCAACTTATCCGGGCCAGTATGTTCAGCTAAATCGAGTCACCGCCCGACACTGGCAATATGGCGGCCCAGAAGGTGCTATTATCACCGAGTCGGCCAACTACCATGATGATGCCGGGGTTAACTTTACCGACAAAACGCTGATTATGAAGTAAATCTTCGGGCACCAAAGTGCACGAAAACGCCGCAAATGAATGGTTTCTCCCATTTTTTTGCGGCTTTTTCATTGTTTTCATTGTTTTCGATAAATAACAATACCTATTTTTCGCCATTCTTTCTTGAATACGTCATGAGAAATAGACATTTTGCCATTGAGCGGGTCGCCAACAACTACATATTTCTCATCAACATCTAAAACCGCAACGAAATGATCTACCATAAAACCATACTTAACTACCATAAGAATCGGACATTTATCTTTCATTTCACCGATTTCATCGAAATAATCTACCGAACAGCCTATACCCTGATCACCAAATAATTCTTCAATTGCATTTGCCAACAATCTGTCATCTGTACCCATAAGCGGTACGGTATCAGCGGCTAATGCCAACTGCGATTCAGTTGAGTCAATGCCAAAGGTCTTCAAAGCCGTCACCGCCGCAGCCGGCCCACAAGTATAATCAGTAGACTGCATGCAAACATCTTCATCGAAAATCGTCTTAAGATTTACAAGTTCATCATGATAGTAGATAATACTGACGATAGGCAAAAATATATAGCGAATTTGAATAATGACAATCAAAACCACCATCAGCCTGCGAACCCTTTTTTCTGGAATTTTAGGCATAATAGAGGCAAACATAGCCATCAGGGCTATGCTGGTAATGATAATTGGCGACCATCCCGAACTGATCGCATAACAAGGCTTAAATGATCCAAGCTTGAGAAAACTCAATTTAACGAAAATTCGCGGCGCATTAACGCTAAATAATGCTATAGCATTAAGGATATACCAGCTGAGCCAATATTTTTTATTTAACCGGGCAATTCGCAGACTCAAGTAAAACACCACAATTAACAATGCCAAAACCCAAAAAATCCTGAAAATATCCTCAAACATGCAAACCATCCTCTCTTATAATCCAGGCATTCTAATAAACTGATAGCAGCCATGAACTTCATAATAATGACGCATTATAATCCTGTTTTTCATGAAAATGGCTAATTAATCCCGCACTAAAACACATTTTTAAGTCGAAAAATTCATTTTTCTTACTAAAATCACAAAATATCCGGCTCCTATCAAGAATTGCTTTTGCTATTAAATACAACTATGATATAATCTTGATATTATTAAATGCGATGGCCTTGCAGCCTTACCAAATAGAACACAACACTTTTGGTTGATTTACCTTTCACAACACGGGTAGATTAGCCAAACCTCCTTACTAGTAGCGGATATTTCTAAACCACACAACCAGAACTACCGCTACTATTTTTTTGCGCAGAAATACCCTTCTTTACCAAATCTAATTATAATAAAAGATATATCTAATTTTTTTCATAAACGCTATCTCATTGCAAATAAACAACTTATAGATTTAATATTATATTCTCAAATAAAATCAGATTAATTCTGGGACAAAACTCAGGACAGAGGCCACTATGTGTTTGATCTAAAAGATCCTGAATTTACGCCTCAAAGCCCATATCGGCTAGAGGAATCCTCAAAGGAACCTGAACAGAGCCTTTGAGGGGTTCTCTGCCAGGGGCTTTTTTTTTGCGCAGTGGCAAAACATTATCGACAATGAGTTTTTTTGTGAAAAAACGGGAAAAATACTTGCAATTAAATGCCAAACAAGGTATTTGTATTCGTCTTGGGGAAAAATCCAAGAAAATTTGCGGCATTAGCTCAATTGGTAGAGCAACTGACTCTTAATCAGTGGGTTCCGGGTTCAAGTCCCAGATGCCGTATTAAAAAAGCCTTTGTAGATCAACGATTTACAAAGGCTTTTTCTGTATTTAACTATAATTCTAAATCAATGAGTCAACATTGAAGCAGGTATCTGCTGTTTAGGCATATCTGGGCCTTGAATGTAAACGGCAAGCCCCTGGCCACCGGTACCCTGGAAATAATTAACCTCAATTGAGTGCAAGCCAGCTTTAAGAGGTGCCTGGCCGGCAACCTGTTCCATACCATGAATGCCATCATTAACGACGATTTTAACCGAGTTAATGGACAAGTCTGTGCCATCATCAGAATCGGTGGTAAAAGTATAGATGCCATCAGCGGGCACCTTAACATAGCCCTGGAAGGATATGCCATAATTACTGTCACTCTTACGAGGTGATATGTCGATTTTTTCGGTGATGCCTTCTGAAACCGGTTTGGCCGCTGCCAATTTGGCAAGTGTGTCAAAACTACCAGTGAAATATGAATATTTCAGGCCTGGTTTGAGATTACTTACATTAGAAGCAGGAGCAAGTTTGACTTTCTTATATGTTCTGGATGAAACAGAACTAATACGACCATTAGCCCAAAAAGTTTTGGCTTTGACTGTTACTGTTCGATCAATGGTAAATGCACCCGTGTAAACAGTTGAGCTGGCCGTTGGTTCGCTGCCATCAGTTGTATAGCGAATCTTGCCCTTTTCAGCGGAATTATTGATAGTAACGGTAAATGTTTTTAAGAAAATAGAATCATCCTGCCCAAAAACAGGTGGCAGGTAGCCATCAATAAGATTTTTCATGAACAAAGGTTCCATCTTAATGACTTTACGGTCATAGGTCATCAGGCCATTGACTTCACCTTCAACATCTGTTGTCTGGGTATAAACCGCAGCAGCAAGACCTTTTTTAATCAATGGATGGAGATTGTTAATCAACTGTGCATATTCAGTTTTAAGTTTTTCTTTTCCTGAATAAGTTCTATAACCCCAATTACGGTCAGATTGCCAAAGATGGTCTTTGACGGGCCAACCGAGGCCACCAAATTCACCCAGGACAACAGCACGTTTTTCTTCGAGATCCGGCATAGCGGGCCCGGGATAATTATGCATATCGATAATATCGCCACATTTTCTATCGGCCCATCCTGAAGTATTAATTACAAGTCTGGATGGGTCATATTCTTTAATCCAGTTGGTAATACGAACAGTGTCGAATTGGCCCCAACCTTCGTTGAAAGGTACCCAGATAACGATAGATGGGTGATTATGGAAGTTATCTATCATGGCTTTCAGCTCGGTTTCGTATTGTTGTGCGGATTCTTTAGATCTTATAATATCCGGGTCGCGAGAACCAATACCACGTTCGCCACTGGGCATATCCTGCCAAACAAGCAGTCCAATTTTGTCACACCAGTAATAAAGACGCTGCGGTTCGACTTTGACATGCTTTCTGAGCATATTAAAGCCCATGTCCTTAGTCATTTGGACATCATAGCGTAAAGCTTCATCGGAAGGAGCGGTATAGAGACCATCAGGCCACCAGCCCTGGTCAAGTGGACCGTATTGAAATAACGGTTTATTATTAAGGAACAGACGTAGAATGCCCTGCTTATCTTTGCCAAGGGCAATTTTACGCATGCCGAAATAGCTTTGAACTTTGTCGGCAATATTACCATCAGCATCAATTAGCGTAACTTCAAGATCGTACAAATTAGGAGAATCCGGTGACCAGAGCTTGAAATCATTAAGCTTGATACTAATTGGATGGTTGGTTTTTCCTGTTGCAGTTTTAACAACTTTAGCCCCATCAAGAACTTTGGCTTTGATAGTTAGATTAGCATTGGAATCTGCTATAAGGTTAAGCGAACCAGAATCAATATCGGGAGTGGCTTTGATAGATTTGATGTGACTGGCTTTTACAGGTTCCAGCCATACTGTTTGCCATATACCAGTTACAGAAGTGTAATAAATACCTTGTGGATTAACAACCTGTTTACCGCGAGGTTGATAGGAATCACTGGTAGGATCCCATACAGCAATAATAATTTCCTGAGAACCATCAGGGTTTAGTTTATCGGTAATATCAAAGCTAAATGGATCGAACCCGCCTTTGTGGGTACCAACTAATTTGGAATTAACCCAGATGTCGGTTTTAAAATCTACTGCACCGAAATTAAGAATAACATGCTGATTATTCCAGTTAGCTGGAATATTAAAAGTGCGTTTGTACCATAGACGATTGTCTTTGCCTACGAATTTTTTCACGCCCGAAAGAGCAGATTCGACTGGGAAAGGTACAAGGATCTGGCCATCAAATTTTGTTGGCTGTCCTTCAGTTTTTTTGATAATGGCGTAGTCCCACAGGCCATTAAGGTTTAGCCAGTTGTCACGTTGCAGCATGGGTCTTGGATATTCTTGATGAACATTTTCGACAGTTACATCATTTGCCCATTCGGTCATAATATGACCCTGAACCGGGGCATATTTCGCACATGCAGTCATTGCACAGCAAGTCAACAATAGCATAATAATAGTGATATATTTCATGATTATTTTCCTTTATTTAGTTAAGAATTTGTAAATAGTTGAGTGACGATAGAGCTGGCCAGGTCTGAGAACTACCGATGGAAAATCTTTCTGATTAGGCGAATCTGGAAAATGTTGGGTTTCCAGACAGAATCCATAGCGGTGTTTGTAAACTTTGTTACCTTTGCCGATATTGGTTCCATCAAGGAAATTACCACAATAGAACTGGATACCGGGTTCGGTAGTATAAACTTCCATGATACGACCAGAAGTTGGTTCGGTAACTCGGGCAGCTAACTTCATTGAGCCATCAGCATTATTTATAATCCAGTTATGGTCATAGCCTTTGCCAAAGATGAGCTGTTGATAATCGTCATCTACACGTTTACCAATAGCTGTAGATTTAGTAAAATCCATAGGGGTACCTTTAACAGATTCAATACCTGTAGGTATAAGGCCTTCATCAACAGGAGTAAAGTAGTCAGCGTCAATCATTATTTCATGAGAAAGAATGTCTCCGGTGCCCTGTCCAGCAAGATTGAAATAGCTGTGATGAGTAAGATTCACAACAGTTGCTTTATCTGTTGTAGCTTCATAGTCAAGCTTCAATTCATTATTATTAGTTAAAGTGTAGCGAACCGAACAATTAAGATTGCCGGGATAGCCTTCTTCCATATCTTTGCTTAGATATGAGAAACGAACGCCAGCACCAAAATCATCAGCAAATGCTGCCGCGTCCCATATAACTTTATCAAAGCCTTTTTCGCCGCCATGAAGGTGATTAGCATCATTATTGGTAGCTAAAGTATATTGTTTACCATCGAGGGTAAATTTACCTTTGGCTATACGATTTCCATATCGGCCAACGATTGCACCAAAATATGGGTGGCCTTTAATATAATCATTGACATTATCATGTCCCAGAGCTACATCGGCCATATCCCCTTTGGCATCAGGGACAATGATATGGGTCACAATAGCACCATAATTGGTAATTTTAACCGTCATGCCATTTTTATTAGTTAAGGTGAATAACTTGGCGGTTTGACCATCAGGCATTATGCCAAAACTTGAACATGTGACAGTACATTTACCGAAATCATTTACCGGACCTTGACAGCCAGTAAAAATAAACGCTAAAGATAAAAACAGAACAAATACAATTACTTTTTTCATTTTAAGACTCCATTTATAAAAAAATTAATTTTCTTACACTTTATCATAAGCATAAATTATCATTCAACAATCCACTCAAGAATACCACTAGAATACTTATCTTTCAATCTTAAATCAACTCGCAAATCTGTAGTTTTAATATTTTTGAAGCTAATTGTATTAAAGCTGTTCTTATTTATAGAAAACTCATCTAAAGTTTCAACGGCTTTCCATTGTCCATTACTATCTTTGTATTTAACGGACCAACTGGCAGGAATGGCGCAGCCGCCACCGGAATCCAGATCATCGAAAAAATAGATAGAAGTCGATGAAATAGTCTTTGGCTCAGTGAAACTATACTGAATCCATTCTGTGGTGCCTTTATGTGGCCAGAAAGTCATTCTGACAAGAGATTCATCAGCTGAGCTTGAAGGAAGCATCTGGTCACAAACAGCATTAACATCATCACCGTCAAAACAATGAGATGCCGTAGTTTTATACAAAGGTTTTTTAGGCATTTGCCATTTATTAGCATCTGGACCATTGCCTATTACAGGAAATGCACTGATGCGTAAACGAGTCGCCCCCATAGGTATCAGTTTGATTTCTTCAACAGGTTCACTGGTCTCAACCGGGCTATCCTGCAAGATCGCGCAAAGACCAAACTTATCAATAGTCCATTCTGGTATTTTTGCCCCTTTAGCGATGATTTCTATTGGGGCGGCATCAGGCGTAAACGGGAAATTATTTGCCGGGAAAGGTTTTTTATTGATAGTAAAGCTTTCTTCCAGATTGTCGCTATCCAGGACAAGGCCATAATTCCAATCGGTCGCTGGATGTATTTCCCATGAGGGCCATTGGATAGTATCAACGCCCTTTTGCCATTTAGAATCGCCAATAGCGGTTTTGTCGCTGGCAAAACGAATGTATTTTTCGCCGATTTTCAAGGAAAATGTCAATGGCCCATAATCAACTGAAACACTATCGTGATTTCTGGCCCATTTACGAAGATTCAACTTCATTGGCAATGCAAGTTCTACTTTGTCTCCGGTGGTCCAGATTCGGCTGATTTTTATATAGCTACCATTACTGGAATCAACCTTAAAGTTTTTGCCATTAATTTTAATCGCTGGAGTTTTACACCAGGCTGGAATACGCAGATATAATGGAAAATTAACGTTTTTAGAAGTTGAAACTTTAAGGTTCACGATTTCTTCAAATGGATAGTTTGTGGTTTGAGTAATTAATACTTCCTGGCCATTAGCGACTTTTGCATTAACGGTTGAAGCACAATACATAGCGGCACAAAGGCCATTATCAGGAGTAGCAAGCCAAAGATGCTCAGCATAATAAGGCCAACCATGTGAATGGTTGTGCTGACAACAGCGTGAGCTAAACGGATTCATCATAAGAAATGGACCATTATTCTGAATTCCCGGGCTATGGTTTTTGCTATCGCTGACCACGTGATTAGGTGCGGTCATATAACGCAGGGATTTAAAATCAGGAGTAACAGCTGCTGGATATGAATTAAAGGCAACATCTTCACAATGATCAGCCCAGAATGTGTCGCCAGTGATACAAAGCAGCAATTCATCCGAAAGCATTTGCTCGACCAAACCACAAGTCTCGACACATTGACGCGGATCATCATAACCTTTGCGACAATTCTCATCGCTGCCAAACATCCCTCCGGGGACCTGACCATATTCATCCCTGATACGTTTAAAATTATTATAGGCAGCCTGCAGATCAGTGGGATCTTTGGTTTGCATATAAAAAGTAGCAGGCTCACCAAAGCACTGGGCAATATTAACATTATGCCAATTCGGCAATGTTCCTTTTTGTTTCCAGTTAGCAGTATTACGATGAATCTTTTCGGCTACATCCAGCAGGAATTTATCACCAGTATGATTATACAGCCAATAAATGCTATAAAGATTATCACCGCCACGCATATGTTGCCAATAACCGGTTAGCATTTTATCATCAGGGACGGTCATCTGATACTTAAAATATTTAGTCATCAAATCAAGAACACGCTGATCCTGAGAATATTCATAATATGACTGCAAACAGAACAGCATAACCATATTAGCCCAGTAATCACGACTGCCATCTTCAAATCGATGGTCTGGACCAAAATCACCATCTGGGCGTTGACTGGCAAGAGTACCTTCAATCCAGATTTTAGTTTCTGCGATCATATCAGCATCATTTAAGATATAGCCAATGTTGCCATAGCCTTTAAGCCAGTAAGGCAGTTCTTCCCAGCCCCACTTGCCTTTACCATCCTTGCTAAGCCAGGCATTATCATCTTTTTGCAGCCAGGCACTGATTTTGCCGAGATTACCGGTTAAGCCATTTTTCTGGCGAATAAGATATTCACCCAGCCAACCAGCTGGTTTGATACTACCAACTGGAAGCTTAACAAGAGCGCTGGGGGTAAGCGGAGCACGGTTGGAAATGTAATGACTATTACTTGAACCATTCGGAATTTTCACAACAGTTATAGAATTATCTACTTCTTGAGCTGCGTTACAATTAGTCAATACAATTCCAGCGATACACAAAGATAAAGTAAACATAATAAAACTAAAAAACTTCTTCAAGACATACTCCTTGCCTGATGAGGACCTTCAGGACTTCCTAAAAGTTTATCAAAAAATGGGTATTATTTTATCCATCTGAAACAAATTGTTTCAGATGGATAAAATGTTGCAAAAAAATCTATTCAGATACAATATTTGAAAACCCAAGGTCGACCCCTTGGCCACCCATGGTTTGATGACAACGGACAGATATAATGTTTTGGCCAGGTCTGATGGCTTTAACAGCTTGCGGATTGAGTTTCACATCAACATAGGTTGCAGTATATCCTTTAAGTGAAGCAGCTAATACACCATTGATATAAACATTGGTATCTTCATCATGGAAAATTCTTAATCTTAATGAATCATATTTCATTTTCGGTAATTCAATAGTTCTACGCATGTAAATATCATCAGTATTCCAGGTAGTGCCAATAGAGTCTCCAATAGCAGGAGTCATAGCTGTGCCAAAAATGCCCTTACCGGATTTCCAGCTGCTATCATCAAAATCACTCATAAACCAATTATCCGCAGGCTTATTGAAAGTATATTTCCATACCGAAGGCTTAGCCAGTGAAGTAGGAATAACAATTTCATAAACAGGGATTTTTGGTGCGACATAGCTGTTCCAGTCAAAGCTGACCGTTGTAGATTTCTTGATATTTTTATCAGCCAACATTTTCATAAAATAACCACCCAGAACACTTCTGGCCCGGAACCCCACACATCTACCATCGGGAGTTTCATGCCAATCACTTAGTGGAACGCGACTGGGAGTTTCATCAACATATTTCCACATAGGATCAACGATAGCATCAAAATCTTTTTTATTGTCCGTCATCGCTGCAGTCCATAGAACCCAGTCAGATTTAGTATAAGTTCTGCGACTATCAAGAGGTAGGCCATATTTGTTTTGTATTTTCAAGTAATAAGCGATTTCGTCATCAGCAATATCATCATCAAAAAGATTCAAATCAAGAATTTCATCCCAGACAAGATTGTATTTTTGGCTCCAGGTGCCCTTTTTATCAAATGTAAGTGAATAATGGTCACCATCTTTGGCTTTCTTTTTCCAGGCCACAGCAAATTCTTTAGCCACCTTTAGGTATTGTTGGCCTAATTCTTTATGGCCTAAGGCAATTGCCAGCTTACCGTAACAGCCTAAACCAACGATAGCTTTAATTGAAAGATTGGCATTGTGGGCCAGATGACCAGCAAAATCATCAGTACACAATTGATTTTCAGGATCGAATCCTTTTTCTTTGAGGTATTGAGCCCATTCAGAAAGAACCTGCCAATGGATACCGGCATAGTCAGCATTACCTTCAACCTGAGCAATAGCAGCAACCAGGATAATCATATTACCGCATTCTTCGACAGGCATATCGCCACCGTATGTCTGGCCATTGGCGATAGGATAGGTACCAACATCGTGGGCAGCAAAATTTTTCGTCCAGGCACCGCTTTCACGGTAAAATAAAATTGGTTCAAGCATGCCTTTTACCAGTTCGGCATTATAAACCAGGAACATAGGTGTCGAAGGATAAGTCACATCGACGGTACCAATTGAGCCATTGGAATTATTTTCTTTTGAGAAAAACAATGGTTTGCCATCCACATCAGCAACCAGCTTATGGGCCGCTATAACCTGACGCCAGACAAGCACGCAAAGGTCAGCATATTTTTCACCTCCACTAGCGAAAGCATCCATTTGAAGTTTTTTATCAAAAGTATCACATTTACTCATAGTTTTTTGATAATCATTTGCAGCTTCGGTCAAAGCCTGACCGATAGTCTTGCCATTACGTGCCCACCAGGCCTTAAGGCCGCGATGAAAATATTGAATTGAATCAATATCATCATAACCTATCATCAAATGTTTTTCAGCAGTTACACGATTAACAATACCAAGATCAAAAGCCAACGATAATGCCTGGAAATTATCTTTAACGCTTTTAGCAGAAGTGTCATCATTATTCTTATCAAGTTCACCATCAATAATAAATTGCTCTCTGCAAACTGAACCATTAGCCATACGCGAAGTTAAAGCTTTTTCATTTTTGACAGCCAGATATAGATAACCCCAGTCAATACGAACACTATCACCTCTGCGACCTAAAATATTTTGTGATATGGTACCGGTTTTCATAGCCATTAAGCCAGGAATATTTACTCTTGAAGACTGGATAACCTGATCAGTTGAATTAACCGCCCATTCAGCGGTGGCATCAAAATATACCTGAACATCATGTTCAAGGCCATCAATTGATTTTACTGCAAAAGTTACATAGTTAACCGGACGAGAAAGTAAGTCAAGGTCATCGACCAGTAGCGGAGAAGTAAACTTGACATTTAACTGCACGCCAGCACCCTTAAATTGATATTCAGTTTGAGTTGCAGTAACCTGCAAATCTGTTTGAGGGATGGCATCAACATTAGTCAGATCACCCATGAAACGATATGTTGACCCATCAATGCGAATAAGGCCACACATAGCATGAGTATGTAGAGTCCAGTGCTGGGGCCAGGTATCATAAAGATTATCGCTCGTCGACCAGCAACTCATATATGGATCAATAGTTATTAATGGAACCGCCGGGGGTCTAAGCTGGGCAATCGCAAGATTGCAGGTGAAAATAGTTAAAATAACTAAAATAAAACATTTCTTCAATTTACTCATGTGTCTTTCTCTCTTTCTTAAAAAACTTCTTGTTATACCTAAAATATAGGACTTGGTATTATAGATATCCAATTAGCAGAATCACTTGAATTACTGCCAGGTTGAATATTTATTCGTTTTATTGATTTACCTGTGCCATCGGCATCGCCGGGCCAGGCTGGTTGATCAAAATATATCACTTCATCAACGATAACCCATGAGTTATCAATCTCTGACGAATCTGGTGCCAAAGGCTGTTGCAGGGAAACCCTGTCAGTATTATTCGAAAGCGAACCAGCATAGGGCCCAAAGACATTAACCCCGGCTGCCAATCCGCCGATTGAATAACTGCTCATGAAATTATTCAGCAAAGTCATATCCGCAGGATCAAAATCAACCACAATAATACGACTTTGGCTTGCTATCGAAACATTAGCAGGAAATACAAATGAAACCCCGCCATCAATTCGATATTGGCCATCGGCATTTTCTAAAGCTTGACTCTGGGACATTGGATTATAAATCTCGATATATTCAAATGCTGTATCAATTGGATGATACATAATTTCGCTAAACACCAGATTTTCATCAGGGACATTATTATTTGCATCGCGCGAAGGAATCATGCCAAAAAAACCGCTATTGCCGTCGGGATACCTGCCAAGCGAAACATTATTTAATTGACCCTTGAAACTAACCCAATCTACAATCCGATCATTTTCATTACCTGGCAAATATGAAAGCATCAGTTGCTCGCCTGCTTTGTTCAAACCAAAGCCAGTGTCAATTGGACTATGAAAATCATTAACTTCTTCATAGCTAATAAAACTGCCAGAAGCCAGCGAACCGTCAGGCAATGCCCATTTTTTAAGGTTTTCAAGGTCATCACTTAGATAATATTCACCGCTAAGGTTTATTTCAACACCTGAAGCATTAAATAATTCTATCCAGTCATTTGAATCATATTCTGGATGGGACGGATTACTGTAATCAGTGTGGGCCAAGAGTTCATTTATTACAAGGCCTACCTGCAATACCGGATCATCTGCACCGGGAGAACCACCGATATATGCACTTGCACGCCAGGAATCATAATAATCAAGGGCACCGGTGCCCTGATTAGCTGTCAAATGGATTTTGGGCACCAATGAATGGCCCGGCCCATCGGCAACAATAGGCCAATAACGAGCATCACTATACTGAAACGATAAAATTTCACCATTGAATGTATCAGTAAGGGTTATTTTTTCACCTGAGTTTGAAAGTTTGCCGCCATACTGACCAGCGATCTTATTAGCGAGACCATCGCCATACCTTTCGGTAAAGGCAGCGATATCTTTAACGACAAGAACATATCCATCAGGTGCTAATGATGTAATATTACTGCCACCAAAGCTGAAACTGATGCCTTCGGTAAAGGAGACATTGGTCAAGTCAAGTGCATCAGTTCCGATATTTTTCACTTCAATAAATTCAAAATCATTATTGTTACGAACACCTGCGGGGTCTTCGGCTGGATTATACATCAGCTCCGATAATCGTAGATTTGTCGTAATATCGGCAGGTGTTGGCTCAGTTGGGATAAAATCAATCGGCTCGGAATAATGACTCCAGCGACCGGTGCTGTCTTTCATCTTACAGCGAACTTTATAGCTGGCTCCAACTTTCATAGCACTGGCAGGTATACGAATTGTTTCAGTATAAACATCCGTTTCATATTCCCAGACAGGATTAATCTCATAATAATGCTTATCTGCACCTTCATATCGGAGATTATTCATATCGGTAACTTCAGCTATCCTCCATTTCATCGCGGCAAAAGTAGCTGCTCCCTGTGGGTCACTAAAGTTACTGCAACTAAAGAATATATTGTTAACCGGAAAGTCAACCGGGCTTAATGACTGAATCGTTGGGGTATATGGAATGCTGTAAAGGTCGCCACCTGCATTTGACAGAGTGTCAAGATTAGCAGCAGAACCAGAATAAGGGCCAATATCACCAGGCCACATGCCACCTTCCCAGGCAAAAGTCTTCATATCGGCTACTTTATCTTCCAAACTGCCAAAATCCATATTGCCTTCCTCAGCGGGAGCATTGCGCCATCGATCCCGATCAGCTGGCACAAAATCTGCAATTCGTGTGGCAAGCTCATCAATCATAGGATTAATTATTTCTTCCTGCCAGAATAAATCACGGAATTCCCGCATATAATTGCGGTATTCGATCTGCATAGCGGGTTTACCGGAACCATCATAAATTGCGGCCTTGGCGTGATCCTTTCCTTCGTTCCAGGTTGGTCCCCAGGTAGCATCAGAATCATAGGGTAAAAACCACATCAGTCCCAGCGGATTATCAGCTACAGGCTCAAAATACCATGCCATATTCTTCATCGTGTGTCTTCCTAGGGGCTGGGGGAAAACATCATAATGGCGGATCGCTTCAGAAACGGTATGATACCGATACCATAAGTCAAAATTCACATGTTGCTTCAACCACAGTTCTGTTTGGGTAGAATTTAAATTCCAGCGAATATTTTCATAGTCTGAACAGTCACTTACCACATTTTCAGCTTGATAGCGTTTTTGCCTTTCACCTTCAAATACCCAGTCCGAAAGTTTATAGAGATTACCTTTGACAAGATTATGCTCTTCCAGAAATCGTACATCATAATTTTCAAATGCCAGGAACATCCCCCAGAAATCACCACGATATTGTCCATCAGGCTCTGTTGGAGATTCTTGTACGCCATCGATCACACGAAAATGGAACCAATGAGTATAACCGGTAGGAATGCCAACAATATTCCATATTATCTGATTGAGAGTTTCCGTCAGGCCAAAGTTGCCTACTAACTGATTACCAAACATTTTACCAGTTTGAAGATATTTCCATTTTTCCTGATATTTTTTGCCATCAATATCACGGGCCTGAAAATAACTGCCACGATTAAATTTGAATTTCATCGAACGTTTGCCCGCTAAATGATAACGCCCATTAGCCCCTCGCAAACGATAGTTGATATGATCATAAACCTTGCCATCATATACAAAACAACCTTCCCAGTTATAAGCCCTTCTGGCTTCCTGATGGGCTAGAATATCATCGTGGGGTAGCTGCTCTGCACTATCATAAGCATGGCATTGCCTGACATCTTCATTTCTGGTAAGAAGCGAATAAACTGGCAACTTCGTAAGAGTTTCAGCATCATAGGTATGGCCAGGGCCTTCAGGATACACCGACTGCTGTGTTGCGGTGTAATCTGGCACGCCATCATAAACAAAACATGCAAAATTCATGGATGCATCATCGGCATAAGGAACTGTAATAGCTGAACCTCTGCTGTCCTGAGTCACAATCTTATAACGCAGAAGCGTGCGATTTCCCTGACCTCCAATAACCGCGGAGTAATGATCGTCATTGGCAAACTGATCACCATTCTGGCCATCATCTGTCATATCAACAGTCACCCAATTCGCATCATCAAAATAATCCGGATTAGCTATTTTCCTCTGCCACGGGTCAACAAGTAAATCATTTTTTGATACTGGAAGATATGCCGGGATATACTCACCGGGAAGGACCACCTGATATTTGAGGTTGACACTTGTCAGACCATCTACATCTGTTATTTTTGCGGTAATTACAATATCTTCATTACTGACAGGCTGTTCGGGCGTATGCTCTACCTGCCTGACCAATGGTGGGGCATTGTATACTCGCGTATGATTCATTTTACCTGGTGTTGGCCCGGCGATCAGCATTGTCTGATCTGCTTCAACGTATTGCAGTGAAAGATTAAAACTTAAATCACTGCTATCAAGTGTACCATTGAGCACATGCACTGCCACCACATTATTACCTGCGACAAGATAATCTCTGGCATTATCTATGTTCACTGTCATCAATTCCGCTTCATGATCCATCGCCAAATCATTATAAGATTTAAGACCATCAGATACATAATATCTTCCAATTTCTGTGCCATTAATATAAACAATACAGCCATCATCGACATAAACATCCATCACCAGATCATCAGGAATAAGATTTGCATTATTTATTACAAAATCATGTCTGAGATACACCGACGAATAATTATTTTGCATATCCTCAATTTCAGTAGCATCATCGCCATCGCCATAACCAAAGCCTGCAGTGCCACTTTGCCATTGCGAATCAGGTGTAAAATTAACCTGATTCCACTGTGTATCCGGCTCAGAAGTACCTTTGCGATAAATCCAGGAACTCGAACCATAAGGAACAAATTGGATTGTTGACTGGTCATTATTTACATTCGACGCATAGAAACTGCTTGCACGCCATGCGCCTGCCAGATTATTATCCAGATAAGGATCTATCAGCTCCATTGAAGCCCCGGTTCCATTTGCAGAAACCGGCCATGGGAAAACGTCTTTATATTCCACTGAATCAATCTTTTCATCCAAGGCATCCCGTAAAGTTACCTTTTCGCCATCATTGGCAAGTTTACCAGTAAATGGTCCCAAAGCCACCACATCAAACACAGCCAGCATCACATTGGGTTCTTCGGCAATTACCAGGTATTCACCTGGTTTAATTGAGGTATTTTCTGGAAATACATATTCGATTCCATCAGAGAAATACCAGCCACTCAAATCAATAACCTGTAAACCAATATTATATAGTTCAATAAACTCATAAGGCTGAGTATTTTCATCTGCATTATAATTAATTTCATTTATCACAATCGGAGCATTTCCCTCTGTCATCCAGTTTGTCTGCAAAAATGAGAAATCTTCCATATCGACTGAACTGTCTTTATTAAAATCAGCACAATCATATCCGCTACATCCGCCTTCATCAAGCCACTGCAAAACGAATTCTTTCAGGTCTGCCAGATCAACTTTAATATCACCGGTCAAATCACCATCCATACCCAAAGGCAGATTCTCAGTTAAAAATGACCAGACTATGCCCTGTGCTATTAATCCATCACTGAAACGTTCATCTATACGCCAATAATAGCGGGTATTGTAATTGAGTTGTCCGGTTTGATAGCTTGTCTTTGAAGTATTATCAGCTTTTTTTTCCAGTCCATCAGCACTGGTGCCAAAATACACATCATGTCCTGTCGCACCAGAAGCCCCATCCCAGCTTAAAGTTACCAGCGTAGAAACCCCTAATGCACTATTTGCTGGCTGGGGATTATATACCTGTCTATCCGAGGTGCTAAATTGCCAGAGGATACCTTTATGTACGATTGAATTCTCATCAATCTCGTCAATTCGCCAAAAATATTCGGTATTGCTCCGCAGCCCCGTTACACTATAAAAGTTTGAAACCGCTGGCAGCGAACCCCGAAATACTCCAATATTTTCTATTGTTGCATTTCCGACCACAACAGCATCACTGCCAAAATAAACATTATGATTTACGATACCGCCTGAACTATAGTCCCACCTTAATATAATATCCTGCGATACATTTTCTGTGCCATTAGCGGGCACAGGGTTGCTGGCCGGATCGATAAAGTTAACTAACTGGTCTGGCCCGGCATTATAATTGCTGAGAACTTCTGAGGCACTAAGCACTTTATTATAAATCCTGAACTCATTATAGGCACCGACAAATAATGGGTCATTCCAGCCACTTCGACCCAGCCAGTTATTACGGTCATCGAGATTCGCAAGATTAATAATTGTTGAATTTGACCCAATAAGCTGACCATCAAGATAAACGCTGAAAATTCCAATCTGGCCATCCCACGCTACGGCGATATGATATTCCTGATTGGCATTCAATGGGGCAGCACGGTCAACATAACTTTCACTTCCCGTAGAAGCGTTTCTGCAGGTAACTCGAAAGGTACCGGCACCGCTTTTGGGTATAACCGCGAGATATTCACCGGTACCACTGGAGGCATTTTCTTGCCCGGCACCATTTATTCCAAAATAAGACAACTCCTGCCAGACGTCACCACCGCCCCAACTAACCCAGTATTCAAATGTAACCTGTTGGCCGATTGCGGAAACCATACCATTTGGCAAATCAACAAAATCTCCTGTAAGCGGGTTTTGATTCGACTTTTGCGACCCATTATTCCCTAAGGTAAGTTCACTTTGCGAAAATTCACTGTTTCCGGTATTATCAATCACCAGCCCATCAGCATTGCCCACCGAATCACTTATATCACTATCAAAACTGTAACGATGCACAATACCAGCATCGGTGAATTGAGAAATCATTATAATAAATAATAAGCCAATCACAATATTGCCTGGCCACACATGCAACTTCATATTATCAGCTATGTTTTTTGTCATCTCACAGTTATCCAAACAATGTAACATTAACATTCCCCCCGGTTTACCTTTATCGCTACTCTTCTTCCTCGTTTACATCAATCCTTGCTATTACTTAAAACTTCGGTTCTCTCTATTTCAAGAGAAGGGACTATCCTGAAATTACCAGGATAGCCCCAACAATCAAAATCCAGTTTCCATTTTCTGATTGCTCAGAAGCGGATTATGTTTACTAATTGATGCAGTCAGGATAGATATTGCAATCCAGCCATGCACCAGCCAACAATGCAAAATCATCTAAATTGACTTTACAATCATTATTCAGATCAGCTGCAATCGGATTTAGGCAAGTGCCAATGCCTGTAACTGCATAATATGCTGCAGCGACATCAGATGCACTCCATACATAATCATGTAATGAAATATCATCTAATTGACCAACAAAGAAGCCACCGCCTGTCCGTTGTTTTCCAACAGTAAGAGTAGTTAAATTGCCACCGTCAGTCAATGATGCTGTAGTAGCATTTGCCTGAGCTTCCTGGCGGCCATCAACATAAAGTTTGTGTTGCCCCGACGATCTTTCTCGAGTCATTACAACTAAATGCCATTGCCCATCATTAATATCTGTTGCCGAGACAATCTGGCTGCCGCGAACAGCACAAGAGGCCTTACTACCAAGCAGCTGAACACCAAAATCGTCTACTTCACCTGGCATTTCACCATTGACAAGTCCAGCACCAGTCCACCAGCCACTTGATGTACTAGATATATTTTGAGTAGTTTTAACCCAAAGAACAATAGAAAAATCATCCTGAATTGACCTTGGTATAGTTACATGGTCATTACCATCAAAATCAAAGGCATTACCAATAACACCATCCTGAACAGTTGGGTCACCACTGGCGGTGCCGTGATTATTATAACCTGAGCTATCCACTACATTAGGATCGGCAACTGTCACTTCGGTTTCCAATTCATAATAGGCGACATTCAGATTCAGCCCTAAAGCAGCCATCGCCGAAGTTGTCGGACCAGCAGAATTAGTTACAATACAATAATAGTTGCCGGCATCGTCCAGCTGAATATCTAACACTGTCAAAGTCGCAGCAGTATCATCAAATTCAGTTACATATTTTTCACCAGTTAATGCGTCAACGACACCTTCTTTGTACCATTGTACAGAGCTGACATTACTTTCGGTTGTGATATTAACACCAAAATCTGCGTCTTGGCCAGGTTTAACTCTGATATTAGCAGGGCCACTTATAACTGGATAAGTTTTTTTAGTTTCAAAACTCCAGACGCCTGAAATCGTATTAGGATCCAAACCTGCGCCAGTGGAAAGTTCATAGCCAACTTTCCAGAAATATTCTGAATCTGTGACTAACTGAGTAGCTGAAATTGTATGATTAGTTGCACCAACGACGGTAGCGTAACCTGTCATTGCGGTTTCAACAGCAGTTGCATCTGAACCAAAAAACACATAATACTTATTGACGCCAGCTGTCTCAGCCGGGGTCCACTGTAATGCCAGATCAACATCAGCAGCTACTTCCACTGCATTTCTCACAGGAGAAACTGGTTCTACGCATAAAATATCTGGACCAGCTAAAAAGTTTGCCTTTGCCTCAGATACATTAAGTGCATGGTCATAAATACGAAATTCGTTAATCTGGCCATCAAAATCGCCATCACCCCAGCCAACAGCTGAGCCCAGATAGAACTGGTCAATGGCAACTTCATCAAGTTTCTGGCCACCCATTCCAGTCGTTGCAACAACCATGTTGGCAGGGTTGCCAACTTCAATTGTAACGATTGTCATAGAATCGGTAGTTTCATTCCAGATAGCCGCGACATAATAATCTACATCAACGCCAAGCACTGCGTCGGTTCTGACATTATTTTCGCCATGATTATTATCCGTAATCGAACAACTGGTGGCATCACTGCCATCACCGCGACGAGGGGTAACATCCATATAACGATTGGTATCAGTCCCAAGCATCATCAACTTGGCCCAATTATTATTGCCATCCTGATTAAACCAGAATTCCATCGAAAGAGTATCTGAACCGTTTACGATTCCCGCTAATTCGGTCAATGCCGCACCTTCTGCATGCGCATTATTGACTCTAGTGCCACCACCGGGCAAATCCAGAACCCCATCAGTAACAGTTGCTGCACCGCCAATAGTAAGGGCTGCGGTGCCAACACTGTCATTGCCATCAGTATCAAAACTGTACCGGTGTGCAAGGTCACCCTTAACTACACCGCATACTAAAAATAAAGATATAAATAATGTGTACATTAATTTACGCATAAGAAAATCCTCCAAGATTTTAATTGTTAATATTATCACATGCTGACTCTGGAACAAGACCACATTGAAGCCAACTACTTGCCAAAATCTTAAAATCAGCCAGATTCACTATACAGTCATTATTCAGATCAAATTCAACAGGGTTCACACAAACGCTATTGCCAGTTTCAGCATAATACATCTGCGCTATTTCCATCTCATTTAGACCATAGTCATACAGTGAAACTTCATCAATTAAACCTTCGAAAAATTCACCAAGATTAGTTACACCAATAGCAAAATTAGGGCCACTTTCTGGAAGATTATTAACACCAGGATTATCAGAACCAATTTTAGCTCCATCAAGCCAGACAGTTCTGGTTGTACCATCAAATGATACAGCTGCCATATGCCAGTCGCCATCAGTAATATCAACATCGCCAGTATTAGCACCTAAATCAGCACCCCACCAGTAATTAACAATTTGGTTACCAGCAAGCTTAAAAGCATTTACCTGACGACCGCCACCATAATTACCCCAGCCAATAATCCCACGGCTACCACTGGTTGTTACTGGTTTGACCCAAGCAACGATTGAATATAATGGGTTTCCAGATGGAACATTATTTGGATCATCTGCAATTATCAGCGAATCATTAATACCATCAAACAAGATTGCCGAACCCTTGAAACCCTCAATAACCCATTGAGCACCGGTATTAGTTTCACTGGTAGCGATAACACAATCAATATTTCCCTGGCTATCAGCAACATCCAGGCCAGTACCTTCATCGAAATTCCAGTAAGCCAGAACATGCTTGATAAACAAACCTGCTGCCACAGATGTTTCCTGACCAGCGGAATTTGTTACTTTGCAATAATAATTACCCGCATCAGCTTCCTGAGCGTCGGCTATTGACAGTTTAGCTTCAGTATCAGAAAATTCTGCAGTATACTTTGTGCCGCTAAGTTCAATGTCTTGTCCTTCTGAGACTTCCTTAAACCATGTGACAGCAGTAACTGCACTTTCTGTTTCGATCCCAACAGTAAATTCAACATTTTCACCTGAATTAACTCTTGATTCAACCGGACCGGTTATGATTGGAAGTGTTTTTTTAGTTTGAAAACTGAATGCAGGTGTTACAAATACATTTGGATCATCACCAGCACCATCAATACCAATATAATCTACCCGCCAAAAATATTCAGAATCAGAACTGATTTCAGTCGCCAAAACTACCAGCTCTGTTACCGGGGCTGTTACTGCGACATAACCAGTTTCAGCAGATTCAACTGTGGCCTTATCACTACCAAAATAAACCTGATATTCGGAAATTGTTCCACCATAGCTCAAAGGTAAATCCCAATCTAAGGTAAGTTCAGAAGTAAAGTCAATATCAACTGCACCATCAACTGGAGCTATAACCTGAACCGACATTGCCGGCCCGCTTGCAATACTGTTATTAATCTCTGTTTCAGTCATTGCATGATTATAAATACGGAATTCATCAATTTGAGCATTTATATCCTGATCACCAAAACCTACTGCAGAGCCCAGATAAAACTGCTCTATTGTCACATCAGAAAGTTGCTGGCCACCCATAGGTTTTGTTCTTATGGCCATACTTGCTGGATTACCAACTTCTGCTACAATGATCGCCATTTCATCATTTGTGGTATCCCATATTGCAGCCATATAATATTCAACATCAATGCCAAGCTGTGAACTGGTTATGACATTTTCTTCATCATGCAAAGAGTCATTAATAGAACAACTGCCAACATTTCCATCAATACCACGACGAGGAGTAACGTCCATATACAAACCGGCATTTGTGCCGATTTCAGTGCTGGCACCCAACATCATCAATTTTGACCAATTCATGTGAGCATCCTGATTAAACCAGAATTCCATCGTAATAGCCGCTGAGCTGTTAATTGTATTAGCCAACTCTGTCAAGGCCGCACCTGAAGCGTTAGCATTATTAGTTCTGATATCACCACCAGGTAAGTCCAAAACGCCATCAGCCACTATTGCTGCGCCATTTACATTCAAATTTGCAGTGCCGACACTGTCGATGGCACCTTTTTCAAAACTATACCGATGTACAAGCTCTGCCTGGACAGCAGCAGTTACAACCAATATAGTCGTCAAAAATAAACAAATAATCTTTTTCATATCATTCTCCTGTTAAATTCCTGTCCTTATTTAATTCAAATCCCAAAACACCAATATTATACATTTTTCTCCTTTCTAATAAATGTGATATAAAATACGCATTCATATCCTAATTTGATAAATTATCATCTTAAATTAGGGCTTGCTCAATAAATCATAAATTATTTATTGCAAAAGGTTTATGGTTTAAATAGAATACTTCAGGTGAACGA